>JBDHQY010000058.1:0-9362 GCA_039807315.1 Steroidobacter sp.
CCAGCTCGAAAATCGGGAACGGGCCGCAGGGGCCGGCACCGACGATGACCACGTCGGTGGCGATGGCGCCGTCGGTCGCGGCAGAAGGGCTGTCGTTCAAGAATTATCTCCTCGGATCAGCTGGAAAAGCGCGGCCATTGCAGCGCAAGAGGATTCTATACGAGCGCGGGCCGCCGGTCGCCCGGGGAAGCATCGGCCGGACCATGCTTTGCCAGAGTCTCGCTGCGAACCTCGCGCAGGCACTGTCGGCCGGGTGCCCCCTTTCTCTGCGGGCCTCTCCCCCGTTAGAGTAAGAGCGCTCGTGCTTGCCGCCTCAACAACGATAACGCTCGCCCGCACGGCACAAGGAACCATGGAACGATGGCGAACCGTGGAAGAATTCTTGACCGGCTGGAAGACCCCGTTCTGCTGATCGACCAGCGGCGCAACATCCTTTACGGCAATGCTGCGGCAGGCCGCGTATTGCGCGCGAAAGGCGGGTTGGAGGTACGGGCGGGCCGACTCGTCGTCGCGACATCGTCCGGCAATGCTCGATTGATGCAGACGCTCACCGACTGCAAGCAGGCCGCGCCTGCCGGCAACAAGATCAGGGGAGTGAAGCTGCCACGCAAATCGGCGCGTGGACACTGGCTGATGATGATTTCCGCACTGGACCCGCCCGACGGAGATACCGATGCACGTATTTTCATCGTCCATCTGGTGAGTCGCGTCCCTCCCCGACAGCTCCCCGTCGCCGCGTTGCACGATCTGTTCGACCTGACCCACAGGGAAGTCGAAGTGGCATCGGGCCTGCTGCGCTACGAGACCCTGCGCGATATCGCCGAACGCATGAGCTGTTCGCACGAAACCATCCGATCTTACGTCAAACGCATTTTTCGCAAATGCGAAGTCCGCTCGCAGAGCGGACTGATTGCACTGTTGCACCGCCTGTCGTTACTCACCAGCCGCTGCTGAAAACGTACCCGTTTGGGTATTTCGGACCACGCGCAGCAACATGCAGTCTTGTGCCATCGCGCAGGGACGGCTTGCCCAAGCAACGAACACATACAAGATCCGGGAGACGCCATCATGACGCGCACGAGCCACGAAGTTCGTCAGACTCCTACAGAGCCGCAGGATGCGAAGAACATCGCCGTAACGATGCATCCGGCTTTCAGTATCGTTGCTGCGGCGCTGTTCGTGCTCGGCATGAGCGGCTGCAGTGGCGGCGGCGGTGGCGACGATGACGAAGACGACGGTCCCGAGCTTCCGGAACCCTCCGCCGCCGGCATCTGGAGTGGAACCTATCGCGTCGACGGTCAGGCCGAGAGTCAGAGCATCCGAGGATTGGTGACGGAGGAAGGGGACTTCATGGTGCAGTCTTCGGGCCCGTCGGCGCGGCTGTTCTTTGCAGTCGGCGGCGATCAGAACGGCAACACGTTCTCGGCAAATGCCCTGGCGTACTCCCTGACCGGCCCGGGGAAGACCCCCTCAACCCTGCAAGGTACGCTCGTCGAGCGAGCCTCGCTCAACGGCAGCTATTCGCTCGGCGGCGAGAGCGCCACCTTTACTCTGTCGTATCAGACTGCGTACGAGCGGCCCGCCTCCTTCGCCACCCTCGCGGGCGTCTATTCGTCGACCTCGACCTCGGTTGCCGTCGACGCCAACGGTTCCTTCGTGTTGAACATGAGCAACGGCTGCATGATGAACGGTTCGTTCCAGGTGCCGACGCCCTCGCGCAACTACTACCGCTGGTCGGGTACGCTGAGCGATTGCGACGACCGGAATGGCCCGGCAACCGGAATCGCCCACCTCGAGGATGCGGCGC
This sequence comes from Steroidobacter sp., assembly GCA_039807315.1. GTDB lineage: Bacteria > Pseudomonadota > Gammaproteobacteria > Steroidobacterales > Steroidobacteraceae > Steroidobacter. The sequence goes on from JBDHQY010000058.1 coordinate 1,808, forward strand.
CGGGCACCAACAACCGGCTGCGCATGTTCGGCCAGAGCAACGCACAAACCTTCGCGCTGGTATTTGGCCTGGTCAAATAGTCGTTCGCGGCCCTGTAAACCCCGCCGTAGCCTCGAGCATGGTGGGCTTGCGCCACAACGGCTACATCATGGCTGTTTTGCGCACCCCGCTTAATCTCAGTCTCGGCGCGGGAGGTACGAGCCGTCTCAGCGGCTCCGGTTCCTTCAGCTATCCGGACAGTGGCGAACAACCAATCTCAAGGCGAAGATGCCAGTGGTGACGCGGCGGTTGTCGTGGAAATATCCTGACAGCCGCGTCAGGTTCTCTGCTGCCGCTATCGGCAGGCATCAGCAACTCAACTCCTGCCTGACAGTGATGCCTGTCGCATCGGCGTTGTGAGCGCTGAGCGACCGTGGAACAATCCGGCGAGCCCCCTTAAGACGCTCGACCGATTTGGGCAGGAGCTTTCTCATGCGACTGACGATCAACGACAGGGAACACGAACTCGACGACGTCGATGCGGCCACCCCGCTGCTCTGGGTACTGCGCGATCGTCTGAATCTGGTCGGCACCAAGTACGGCTGCGGCGTTGCACAATGCGGTGCGTGCACGGTCCATGTGAACGGCAATCCGGTGCGCGCGTGCTCGATACCGGTCTCCGCGGTGGCCGGTCAGAAAGTCACCACCATCGAAGGCCTGGCCGGGCCCGATGGCAGATTGACCGCGGTGCAGGCGGCCTGGATCGAACACGATGTCGCGCAATGCGGTTACTGCCAGGCGGGACAGATCATGTCGGCGACGGCACTGCTGCAACGCACGCCCGCGCCGACGGATGCCGACATCGATGCGGCCATGAGCGGTAACCTGTGCCGCTGCGGCACTTACATCCGCATCCGCAAGGCCATTCACGCCGCCGCCAGAGCGGCTCATGAATGAGGTCGGGAACATGAGCGCAGTTGCAACCACCTTGTTCTCGAGCGACGACTATCTCCAGGAAATCGCGCGCATGGTCGAAGCGCGCGCGCCGCTTCCGGTTGGGGTGAATCGACGCTCCTTCCTGAAGCTTGCCGGCCTGGCAGGCGGCGGTCTGGTGCTGGCTTTCCACCTCGGCGACGAATCGCTCGCGGCGGCCGCCAGCGACGACGCTGCCAAGACCTTTGCGCCCAACGCCTTCCTGCGCATTTCATCCGACGGCAGCATCACCCTCTATTCCAAGGGCCCGGAGCTCGGTCAGGGCATCAAGACCGCGTTCCCCATGATCGTGGCGGAAGAGCTGGATGCGGACTGGTCGCGCGTGAAGGTCGAGCAGGCCGCGATCAATCCAGCCGTGTACGGCCGCCAAAGCGCCGGCGGCTCACGCTCGATTCCCACTGCGTGGGAGCAGTTGCGCCGCGCAGGGGCCGTGGCGCGGGCCATGCTCGTGTCAGCGGCAGCAAAACAGTGGAACGTTGCCCAATCCGAGATCACGACTGCGAACAGCGTGGCGACCCACAAGGCGAGCGGCCGTTCGCTCGATTACGGTGCGCTGGCCGAAAAGGCGGCGGCGCTGCCGGTTCCCGGCGAGAAATCGGTGAAGCTCAAGGATCGCAAGGACTTCAAGCTGCTCGGCAGGCGCATCAGCGGTGTCGACAACCTGCAGATCGTCACCGGCCAGCCGCTGTTCGGCATCGACCAGGTGGTGCCGAACATGCAGTACGCCGTGTTCGAGAAATGCCCCGCCGTGGGCGGCAGGGTCCGCTCGGCCAACCTGGACGAGGTCAAGAAGCTGCCCGGCGTCACCCAGGCCTTCGTGGTCGCAGGCACCGGCAAGCCCACCGAAGTCATGCCGGGCGTGGCCATCCTGGCCACCTCCACCTGGGCGGCGATCAGTGCCCGCCGACAGCTGAAGGTCGACTGGGACCAATCGGCCGCCTCGAAAGACAGCTGGAGCCGGGCTACCACCCAGGCGCAGAAGCTCGCCAGTCAGCCCGGCGCGGAAACGCTGAAGTCCGTCGGCGATTTCGACAAGGCCATCACGGGTGCGAGAACCGTGGAAGCCTTCTACACCTATCCCTTCGTCTCGCATGCCACGCTCGAGCCGCAGAACTGCACCGCGTCCTATCGCGATGGTGCAGTGGAAATCTGGGCGCCCACACAAACGCCGGATGGAGCGCTGAAGCTGGTCGCCGGCGTTCTGGGGATCGCTCCCGAGAAGGTCACGATTCATCAGACCCGCGTCGGCGGCGGTTTCGGCCGGCGCCTGATGAACGACTACATGTGCGAAGCGGCGCAGATCTCCAAGCAGGCCGGCGTGCCGGTGAAGCTGCAATGGACGCGCGAAGACGACATGCAGCACGATTTCTACCGCGTCGGCGGCTTCCACTCGTTCCGCGGCGGCGTCGACAAGGCAGGCAAGCTCGTCGCCTGGGCCGACCACTTCATCACCTTCAGCACCGACGGCGAGAGGCCGGTGCTCGCGGGTCAGATCGCGCCGGACGAATTCCCCGCGCTGCTGGTACCGAACTTCCGTCTGACGCAGACCAAGCTGCCATTGCAGATCCCCACCGGTTGGTGGCGCGCGCCGGGCTCGAACGCCATTGCGTTCGCGGTCCAGAGCTTCCTGCACGAGCTTTCCAGTGCCGCCAAGCGCGACCATCTGGAATTCCTGCTCGAAGTCATGGGCGAGCCGCGCTGGCTCACGCCCGATAACGAATTCGCGCTGAACACCGGACGCGCCGCGGGCGTGCTGAAGCTCGCTGCGGAAAAAGCCGGCTGGGGCAAGCCGCTGCCCGAAGGCCGCGCGCTCGGTCTGGCGTTCCATTTCAGCCACGCCGGCCATTTCGCCGAAGTGGCCGACGTCAGCGTCGATGCGAACAAGAAGCTCACCGTGCATCGCGTGGTCGTCGCCGGCGACATCGGTCCCATCGTCAACCTGAGCGGCGCCGAGAACCAGTGCCAGGGCTCGGTGATCGATGGCTTGAGCACCGCACTGGGGTTGGAACTGTCCATCGAGAACGGTCGCATCGAGCAGACCAACTTCGACCGCTACCCCCTGCTGCGCATCGCACATGCGCCACAGGTGGACGTGCATTTCATCCAGAGCGATTACCCGCCCACCGGATGTGGCGAACCGGCACTGCCGCCGCTGGCGCCTGCCGTCTGCAACGCGATCTTCTCAGCGACCGGGCATCGCGTACGCACGCTGCCGTTGAAACGCGAAGGCTTCACGATCTGAGTTGCCGGAGCCCACAGAAAGATTCAATACGCGGCTACCTGCCGGGCGGCTCGAAGCAATTTACGCAGCTGTTCGGCGTCGAACGCCCTCGCGAGTCGTCTATGGCAAGGCGCGGCGATAGATTTGAGCGTCGACGTTGCCACCGCTCAGCACGACGCCGACGGTCTTGCCGGCGCAGTCGATCAGACCATGCAGCACGGCAGCGAGCGCGACGGCGCCACCGGGCTCTACGACCAGCTTCAACTCCCGCCACGCGAACAGCATCGCCGCCAACACCATCTCGTCGTCGACGGCGAAACCGCCGGCCAGCAGGCGCCGATTGATCTGGAAAGTCAGTTTGCCGGGAGTCGGCGCCATGAGCGCATCGCACAGCGTCGTCGCGTCCTTGCGCGACTGCTGGCGCTCGCCGCTTGCAAGCGAGCGCTTGGTATCGTCATAGCCTTCCGGCTCGACGCAGTAGACCTTGCTGCCGGGACTCGCACCGGCAAGCGCCAGCGCACAGCCGCCGATCAATCCGCCGCCACCGCAAGGCACCAGCACCGCATCCAGCTTCGCGCCGTACAGATCCTCGGCCTGCGCCGCCATTTCCAGACCGGTCGTTCCCTGGCCCGCGATGATGTGCGGATCCTCGTAAGGAGGCACGATGGTTGCGCCGCTCCGCTGCGACAGCCGACGTCCGATCACCTCGCGGTCGTCGCGGTAACGGTCATAGAAAACCACCTCGGCCCCCATGCGCCGCGTGTTCTCGACCTTGATGACGGGTGCATCCGCCGGCATGACGATGGTGGTAGGCACGCCCAGCCGCTGCCCTGCCGCGGCTACACCCTGGGCATGGTTGCCGGAGGACCAGGCGACGACACCCCGGGCTCGCGCGTCGGCGTCGAGTTGCGCCAATCTGTTGTACGCACCGCGAAACTTGAAAGCGCCCGCGACCTGCAGGCTCTCCGCCTTCACCAGGATCGTCCCGCCAGTCCGTCGGTCCAGCTCCGCGACACGCAACAGAGGCGTCACGACTGCCTGACCCGACAGCCTGTGGCGGGCGGCCAGGACATCATCGAAAGTAGGTTCTTGCATGGCGCCTAGATTACTGCGGCGCGTGCGCCGGCACCATTGCAGAGCCGGAGCAGCCGGCGGCTCACGGGCCGATCGAGCGGCTTCGGCCGATCGCCTCGTCACGCGAAACGACGCAACGCGCTCGCGTGACGAGGACTGCGGTTTACCAGTAACGCGGCGCCTGGTAGTAATCGTAGGCGCGATCGCGATACGCGATGCCGTCGTTGCGGGTCAACTCCTCGATGGAATCCACCGGCGCCGACTTCAGCTGTTCCTTGGTCATGTTCACGATGTACGCTCCCTCGTCCTTGTCATAGTCGAGGGCGCTCCAGGGCACGGGATGATATTTCTCGCCGATGCCCAGCACGCCGCCGAAGCTCACGACACCGAACATGATGTTGTTGGACAGCTTGTCCAGCACGACGTCCTCGATCTCGCCGATCTTTTCGCCGGCGCTGTCCTTCACCGTGGTGCCGATGACTCGCTTGGCGCAAATCGCCGAAGTATGTCCACTGGCTGTGGTCATCTGTCGCTCTCCTTCGAATGGGATGGATGAAATGGCACTCGAGCAAGCGAACAATGCGGCTCCACTCTCAATGTTCCGGACGAATGGCGCCGACGCTCGCGGCTCGCGATGAACCGGGTTTGCTCGGCAGGCGTAGCGCAGCGAAGCTGCGTCTGACGTTGCGGTTTCACGTCGCAGCGCCAAGATCGAGCGGCTGCCATCGCGATGTCGGCTGTTTACCTATAGAGGTGCGCACTGGGTCGGAAGACGGCGCACCGTACGCCGCGAAAATACATGGCGGTGCACCACCGCGCAGTGCGCGTTCGACCCAGGCGCAATGACATCCACTGCCTGCTGGCGAGTTATGCAGTGGCGCTGCCGGATTGCCGAGAGGCATTTCTCGAGCAATCGCCAAGAGACTTCATCGCATCGCCACAGGAGACCGAACATGAATGTCAGAGTGCTGGTCGCCGACGAAGCCGAGTTCTTCACCTCGCCGCGACCCAACCTGCCGCTGCCGGTGGGCGTGATGCGCGACGCATGCGCCGGGCTGAAGGATCAAGACGTGGGAAGCGATCGCGAAGGCCGTGGCTTCGGCGGCTTCGGTCGACGGCACGGTCTGGACGGCGAACGCAGCTCGGAGCACGAGCGGACCGTCAAGTTCGCTCGCACGGTGACGCGGCAGATCGATCAGGAACGCACATAGCGGGCCTTCGATCGCCTGGTCATCATCGCCGGCCCACGCATGCTGGGACTGCTGCGGCAGCAGCTTTCCTCGCCCTGCCAGGCCTTGCTGGTGGCGCAGATATCGAAGGATCTGCTGCACAGCGACGAGAAAACGATCCGGCAGGCCATTCCACGCACGGCCTATTCGCACTGATCGGCCGCGGCCGGCACGCAGACGCTGTCTGCCTTCTGCGACGGTATTGCGGATGCAGTAAAAGTCTTGCCGTAACGCGCATCCACGTGCGCCGCCATCGATCTTCCGATCACACGCAACGAGGCTGACGCCGGCACACCGGCTAATCGTTATGCTTTTGTAATTCTCGCGAATTATGCATTGCCGCCGACCCCTTCGAATGCCAGCCTGTCGACGACGCGCTGCGGCTCCGGCGCCGACACCAGCGACTGTGCTCTGGCGCTGCTATTTATACGGTTGACTCGGCCTGCGACGAAATGGCACAACCTCATTCCTTCATCCATGTCCCAAGAACGCCATGACAACGGCGGCAGCGGTTCGAAGCACAGTCCTGATCGTCGAGGACGAAGAATTGGTGGCGATGTCGGCGCGCAATGCACTGCAGGACGTGGGCCTGGATGCAATCTACGTGACCGCCGGCATCGAGGCCCTGCGCCTGTTCTCCTCGGGCTCTTTCTGCGCCGCCATCATCGATGTGGGCCTGCCGGACATGGACGGCCAGGTCCTGGCCTACGAATTGCGCGCACGCGATTCGAGCCTGCCGATCGTGGTGTGCACCGGCTTCGATACCGCGCAATACGAAACCGAATTCCGTGACGACCCGCGGGTGCGCGTGATCGGCAAGCCGTTCGACGAGCCGCAGCTGTTCGAGCAGCTGGAACACCTGGGCATTCACGCCTGACACAATGCATCGAAACCGCCCATAAACCTGTGCGCCGTGGCGCACCAGCATCCTGATGATGGAGAACACCCGGCGATTGAGCCGCAGGGCGTCTGGCCGTTGACGTCGCCACGGCCCGAATGCGTGCGATGCGAATCACGGCATCATTGCCTGAATGTAAGCCGGCAAGGCGAATGCCGCTCGATGCAATTCCGGGGTGTAGTACCGCGTCTTGAGTTCTGCCGCAGCATAGCGCTCGCGCAGCAACGGCACCGCGACTTCCTGCGGCGCGAGACTCTCGCTCGCCCAGCCTAGCGCCAGATGACCGCCGAAATAGCTCGGCGCCGCGAGCAGATAGCAGCCGGAGATCGGAAAAGCGCCGGCCAGATTCCGCATCGTGGCGGCGAAATGCTGCGGCTGCAGAAATGGAACCCCCGCCTGCACCACCACGATCCCGCCGGGCCGCAATCGACGACGCACGTTGGCGTAGAACTCGCACGAGAAAAGCGCCTGCGCCGCGCCGGTCGGATCGGTCGAATCGACCAGCACGACATCGAACTGCCGCTGTGAATCCGCAACGAACGCCGCGCCATCGGCGATCTGCAGCTGAAAACGCGCATCGGCGAACACCGGGGCATTGAGCTCGGCCAGATGACGGCGCGAGAATTCCACGACTTGCGCATCGATCTCGACCTGCACCACGCTGCGCACGGCACGATGCTTCAGCACTTCCTCGGCCAGCCCGCAATCGCCGCCGCCCACGATCAGCACCTCCGCAGCCTGACCGTGCGCCAGCAGCGGCACGTGACCGAGCATCTCGTGATAGACGAACTCGTCGGCAGTCGTCGTCTGCGCCACGCCGTCGAGCATCAGCACGCGCCCGAAGCGCTCGTTGTCGATCAGGATCAGCTCCTGGTGCTCGGTTCTGTCCCGGGCCAGTTCCTGCCGCACTGCATAGCCGAGCCGGACGCCGGGCGCGACCCGCTCGGTGAGCCAACGGCCGGCACTCATGCGCCGCACCCGCGCAGGATTTCTTCGACACCGATGCGAACCGGTGCGAACGCCTCCAGCAACACTTCGATGCAACGCTGCGGCTTGGCATTGCCGCACATGAAGATGTCCAGCGCGGCATATCCTGCTTCCGGCCAGGAGTGAATGGAGATGTGGCTCTCGGCCAGCACCGCCACGCCACTGACGCCGCCA
>JBDHQY010000059.1:0-9310 GCA_039807315.1 Steroidobacter sp.
ATGCGGCCGAGCGCGCCCTCATCGCCGATCGCAGCATGATCGTGAAGCGTCTGCGTGCGCTGCCGGTCGAGGCCGTGGTGCGCGGTTATCTGATCGGCTCGGGCTGGAAGGACTACCAGCGTACCGGCGGCGTCTGCGGCATCGAGCTGCCCGCCGGCCTGCAGCAGGCCGAGCGCCTGCCGCAGCCGCTGTTCACACCTTCGAGCAAAGCGCCGCAAGGCCAGCACGACGAGAACATCAGCTACGAGCAGGTCGCCGCCGGCATCGGTGCGGGGCTCGCCGAGCAGGTGCGGGCCGCGGCGCTTGCGCTGTATCAGTTCGCCGCCGAGCACGCGCTGACGCGCGGCATCATCATCGCCGACACCAAGTTCGAGTTCGGAGTCGATGCCGCTGGCCATCTGACCCTCATCGACGAGGCGTTGACGCCGGACTCCTCGCGTTTCTGGCCGGTGGACACCTACCGTCCGGGCATCAGCCCGCCGAGCTTCGACAAGCAGTTCGTGCGCGACTACCTGGAAACGCTGGACTGGAACAAGCGTGCTCCCGGCCCCAAGCTGCCCGCCGACATCATTGCCCGAACGAGCGAGAAATACGCTGAGGCATTGCGCCGCCTGACCGCGTGACGGCTAGGGTGAAAACACCGGGCGGCTGTCCGTGCAAGCCGGACCGGCACAACGGCAGCCTGCACGAGCCGGCGCGGTTTTGATTCGACAGCGTTGCGTCGATGCCCTGCAGCCCGGCACGCCGGGCAGTATCCTGCGCAGGGCTTCTGCAGGGTTCATGAACCGGCTTCATGAGGGCTGAACGTGAGCGAACCATCGACCGAGCCCGGACACGAGCCTCAGCCGTTCGTTACCGACACCCGGCACGATCAGCACCACATGCCGCGCACGGTCGTGCTCGTCTACCTGGCCGTCAGCGTGCTGTGGATCCTGCTGACCGACCGGCTGCTGGTATGGCTGAATCTGGACACGCAGCTGATGGCGCGCTTGCAGACTGCCAAGGGCTGGCTGTTCGTCCTGGGATCCAGCGCACTGGCGTACGTGCTGCTGAAGCGCTACGAGCGCAGCCGCCAGGCTGGAACGCGCGCGCTGATCGAATCGCAGAATGAAGTCCGGCGCATGAACGCGGAGCTGGAGCAACGAGTGGCGGCGCGCACGCTGCAATTGGAATCCGCAAATCGTGAGCTCGAAGCGTTCGCATACGCCGTCTCGCACGACCTTCGCGCACCGTTGCGCAGCATGTCAGGGTTCAGCCAGGTGCTGTACGACAGCGCCCCCGCGGGGCTGGATGAAAAGTCCCGCGACTATCTGCGGCGCATTCGCGACGCCAGCCTGCGCATGTCGACCCTGATCGAGGACCTGCTCAGCCTGTCGCGCATCAGCCGCAGCGAGCTGATTCCGCGTCCGACCAATCTCAGCCAGATCTGCGTCGAAGCCGCCGCCACGGTGCGCGACCGTTATCCGGGGCGGCAGGTGGAGCTGACCATCCAGTCCGGCATGACCGTCAACGGCGATACCCGGCTGCTGCGCATCGCAATGGAGAACCTGCTCGACAACGCCTGGAAGTACACGGCCAACGCGCCCCAGGCACGGATCAGCATCGGCACGCAGCCGGGCGAGCAAGGACCGATCTATTTCGTACAGGACAACGGTGTGGGTTTCGACATGGCGTACTCGACGCGGCTGTTCGGGCCGTTCCAGCGCCTGCATGCGGAATCCCAGTTTCCCGGCACCGGCATCGGGCTGGTCACGGTACAGCGCATCGTCGCCCGTCACGGCGGGCATATCTGGGCGGATGCGGAGCCGGAGCGCGGCGCGACTTTCTACTTCACTCTGAACGCGGATGATTCGCTGGCCGCAGCGCCGGGGCAGCCCAAGGAATCGACATGATGGATTCACTCGTCGCGCGCGTCGAACGCTGGCTGTTCGAGCCGCCGGACACGCTGATCGGCAAGCCGATCTGGCTGGTGACGCGCATCCTGCGCTATCCGTACGCACTGATTCGCGATGTCGCGCGCGGCGATCTCACGCTGCGTGCGATGAGTCTGATCTACACCACACTGCTGTCCATCGTGCCGCTGCTGGCGCTGTCGTTCTCGGTGCTCAAGGGCCTGGGCTTCCACAAGGAGCTCGAGCCGGTGCTGTACTCGTTTCTCGAGCCGCTGGGCGAGAAGGCCTACGCCCTCACCGACCAGGTCATGGCGTTCGTGGAGCGGGTGCGCGGCGGCGTGCTCGGCTCCATCGGTCTGATCTTCCTGCTCTACACCGTGATCTCGATGGTGCAGAAGGTGGAGGAAGCCTTCAATTTCGTGTGGCGCGTCGACCAGCCGCGCAGCTTCGGCCGACGCTTCAGCGAATACCTGAGCGTGATGGTGATCGGGCCGGCGCTGATCGTCGGCGCGCTCGGCCTGCTGGGCGCCATGAGCAGCAGCTCGGTGGTGCAGTCCGTCTCGCAGTACGAGCCGTTCGGCTCGATCCTGGTGATACTCGGCAGGCTCACGCCGTACCTGCTGGTGATCGGCGTATTCACCTTCCTCTATGCCTTCGTGCCCAACACGCGTGTGCGGCTGCGGGCCGCGTTCATCGCCGGCATCGCCGCCGGCATCGGTTGGCTCGCCACCGGCCTGTTCTTCGCCTCCTTCGTGAAGACCACCGGCGGCACGCTGGTCATCTACGCCGGCTTCGCCATCGTGATCGTCTCGCTGATCTGGCTGTACGCCTCGTGGCTGGTGCTGCTGCTCGGCGCGCAGCTCGCGTTCTATGTCCAGAACCCGCAATACCTGCGCCCGGGACGCGGCGAGATCCAGCTGAACACCAGCCTGCGCGAACGCGTGGCGCTCTCAATCATGTACCTGATCGTGCACGATTACGGCTCGGGGCGGCCGCGCTGGAGCACCAACCGATTGGCCGAGCACCTGGATCTGCCGGGAGCGGCGCTCGGACCGATCCTGACCGCGCTGGAGCAGCGCGGCCTGCTGATCGTGGCGGAGGACGACACGTGGATACCGGCCCGCGATCCGGCCGTGATCGAGCTTGCGGACGTGCTCGACGCCATTCGTCACGAGACCACCGGTTCGCGCCTCGCCCGCATCCGCGACATTGCACCTGCGGTGGAGGCGGCGCGGCGCGCCGAAGAATCGCTGAAGGAAAGCTTCAAGGGCCGCACGGTGCGCGACCTGGTGGACGAAAAATAGCGCGGCGCTACTCGCCCGCCACCGTCATTCTCTCGAGCAGGATCGAGCCGGTACGCACACCGCCGCGCGCATCGACATCGCTGCCCACGGCAACCACGTTGCGGAGCATGTCCTTGAGGTTGCCGGCAATGGTGATCTCGTGCACCGGATAGGCGATGGCGCCGTTCTCCACCCAGAAGCCGGCGGCGCCGCGCGAATAGTCGCCGGTGACACCGTTGACGCCCTGCCCCATCAGCTCGGTGACCACCAGGCCGCGTCCCATCCGGCGCAGCAACGCAGCGAAATCTTCCGAGCCCGGCGTCACGATGAGGTTGTGCACGCCGCCGGCGTTGCCGGTGGTCCTCAGGCCGAGCTTGCGCGCCGAGTAGGTACTGAGCACATAGCCTTGCAGCACACCGCGATCGACCACTTCCCGGTCCTGCGTGGCAACGCCTTCGCTGTCGAAGGGCGCGCTGCCCAACGCTTTGCGGATGTGCGGGCGCTCCGCAATCCGCATCCAGTCCGGAAACACCTGCTGACCGGCCGCATCGAGCAGGAACGAAGCCCGCCGGTACTGGCTGCCGCCGCGAATGGCGCCAAGAAAATGACCGATCAGTCCGCGGGCAAGTTCGGGCACGAACAATACCGGCGCCGTCGTCGTTGCGAGCTTGCGGGCATTCAAGCGCCGTAGCGCGCGTTGCGCAGCCGTGCGTCCGATGTGCTCGCCGTCTTCCAGCTCGCGCCAGTCGCGCACCGAGCTGTACCAGTAGTCGCGCTGCATTTCGCCATTTTCCTGTGCGACCACCACGCAGCTCAGGCTGTGGATGGTGCTGGCGAAGCCGCCGATGAAACCGAGCGAATTGCCGAAGACACGCACGCCCTGATGACTGGAGAGCGTGGCGCCTTCCGAATTGCCGATGCGCTTGTCGGCCGCGAGCGCAGCAGCCTCGCAGGCGACGGCCAGATCGCGCGCCCGATCCGGCTCGATCTGCCAGGGATGCGAAAGGTCCAGATCCGGAATGTCGCGCGCCAGCGTATCCGCATCCGGCAGGCCGGCGCATTCGTCCTCGGCAGTGAAACCGGCGATGCTGAAAGCCTTCGCCACCGTCTCGCGGATTGCTTTCACGCTCAGGTCCGCGGTGCTGGCCGATCCCTTGCGCTTGCCGCGATAGACCGTCACGCCCATGCCGCGGTCGCGCTGATATTCGAGCGTTTCCACCGCTCCCAGGCGCGCGGTGACCGAAAGGCCGGTATCGACGCTGACCGCCGCCTCGGCGTCCGTGGCGCCCAGCCGCTGCGATTCTTCGATGGCCAGACGCACCAGGGCCTCGAGATCGGCTTGACTGGCCAGTGGGGTGGCGGAACCGTTGACGGTGAGATGCGACATGGGACGAATCTTAACAGGCTGTTTTCGACCGGAGGGCTTCGCAAAGATGCTTTTGGATTGCGGCGCGGCCATCTATGCTGCAGGGATCCTCCGCACTCCGATCTCAATGACCGACCACGAAGACCCCCCAAGCAAGAGCGCGCGCAAGCGCCACAGCGACGACCTGCAGACGCTGGGTGAGGCTCTGATCGAGCTGCCCGACAACGAGCTGGATGCGCTGCCGCTGCCGGAGAACCTGCGGGATGCCGTGCTGCTGGCGCGTCGCATCACCGCTCATGGCGGGCTCTACCGGCAAAAACAGTACATCGGCAAGCTGATGCGCAAGATCGACGCAGAGCCGATCCGCGCCGCCATCGATGCACGTCGCGAACGGCAGCGGATCGAGGCCAGGCGCTTTCGGCGGCTGGAGCAATGGCGCGACCGCATCGTTTGCGAGGGCGGCCCCGCCGTCGAGCAATTCGCGGCGGACCATCCCGGCAAGGTCGATCAGGCCAGCCTGGCGGAGCTGATCGGTCTGGCCGAGCGCGCCAGCCGGGAGCAACGTGAAAAGCTACCGCTGCAGGCCGCGCGCGAATTGTTCCGCCGGCTGCGGGAAATCGCCCAGCCCGCGGCGAATGACGAACAAACGGCAAGCTAGCGCCGCGGCCACTGCCGGCGCACGAAAGATTCCGGCGTCGGTTCCCCCCCTCTGCCGCCGAGCCCCGGGCCTGCGCCCGCCCGCCTGCTACAATCCGCCCCCTATGAAACCCCTTGTCGGCATCATCATGGGCTCCAGGTCGGACTGTGAGACACTGCAGCCCGCGGCGAACACGCTGCAACACCTTGGCGTCGCTTTCGAAACGCGCGTGGTCTCTGCTCACCGGACCCCTGACCTGCTGTTCGAGTATGCCGGCAGCGCCCGGGAACGCGGCCTGGAAGTGATCATTGCCGGGGCCGGTGGGGCGGCACATTTACCGGGCATGACGGCCGCGAAAACCAGCCTGCCGGTGCTGGGCGTGCCGGTGCAATCGAAGGCGCTCAACGGCATGGACTCGCTGCTGTCCATCGTGCAGATGCCGGCCGGCATTCCAGTGGGCACGCTGGCCATCGGCCAGGCCGGCGCCAGCAACGCAGCGCTGCTGGCCGCGGCCATCCTCGCCAACAAATATCCGCAGATCCGCGAGGCGCTCGACAAGTTCCGGCAGGAACAGACCAGCGGCGTGCTGGCGCATCCCGATCCGTCCGTCGTCAATCCCTCATGAAAATCGGCATCATCGGCGCGGGCCAGCTCGGACGGATGCTGGCGCTGGCGGGCTATCCCCTGGGGCTGCGTTTTGCATTCCTGGACCAGAGCGCGGACGCGCCCGGCGCCCAGGTGGGCAGCATCGTCACCGGCGCTTTCGACGATCCGGCCGGCCTGGCCAAGCTGGCGCGCGAAGTCGACGTGATTACCTTCGACGTGGAGAACGTGCCGGTCGACGCCGTTCGTGCCATCGCCAAGCAGCGGCCCTTCCTGCCGCCGGTGGATGCACTGGGCATCTCGCAGGACCGCCTGCACGAGAAGACGCTGTTCCGCTCGCTCAAGATCCCGACCCCCGAATTCGCCGCCGTGGACAGCCTGCAGGACCTGCAGGCCGCCGCGAAGCGTATCGGCATTCCCGGTGTGCTCAAGACGCGGCGACTCGGTTACGACGGCCGCGGCCAGTTCTACGTGCGCCACGAACGCGACCTCGACGCTGCCTGGCAGGCGCTCGGCTCGGTGCCGCTGATCTACGAAGGGTTCGTGAATTTCAGCCGCGAAGTCTCGATCATCGGCGTGCGCAGCACGCGCGGCGAGACACGTTGCTATCCGCTGTCGGCGAATACGCATGCTGCCGGCATCCTGCGTCACTCGATCGCGCCGTACAACAACGGCGTGCTGCAGAAGCAAGCGGAGACACACCTGAAACGCATCCTGCGTCATTTCGATTACGCCGGCGTGCTGACCATCGAGTTCTTCGTGCGCCGGGGCAAGCTCATCGCCAACGAGATGGCGCCACGGGTACACAACTCCGGGCATTGGACCATCGAGGGCGCGCAGACCAGTCAGTTCGAGAATCACATCCGCGCCATCCTCGGGTTGCCGCTGGGCAGCACGCAGCCGATCGGCCATTCCGCCATGCTGAATTTCATCGGCACCATCCCGACCCTGGAGCAGATCCTGCGGGTGCCGGGCGTGCACTTCCACAGCTACGGCAAGGAGCCGCGGCCGAACCGCAAGCTGGGTCACTGCACGGTGACGGCCACGTCCGCCGCCGCGCGCGACCGGGCTCTGCGCACCCTGTTGAAACTCAAGGTGCGGTAGATGCGTGGCGCGGGATGCAACGGAGCGCGGACGTGATCCAGTTCGTTGTCCGGGACGGCCGCTGCGGCCGCTTTTTGTGTCCCCTGGGCATTGCCCGTAAACTTGGAACGCCAGCGTCTTCAACCTCCAACCCGGTGCCTCCTACCGTGCAGAACCCGCCAGCGACCCCATGTATCTAGAACTGTTCAAGCTGCAGGAACTGCCCTTCCGGCTGACGCCCGACCCGGCGTTTCTGTACCTGTCCAAGCACCATGCGCGCGCCAAGGCGTACATGGAGTCCACCATCTGGTTCACCGACGGCTTCGTGGTCATCACCGGCGAGATCGGCTCGGGCAAGACCACCCTGATCGAGACCTTCCTCAAGGAGCTGGAGAAGGACGTGGTGGTGGCGCAGATCAACCAGACCCAGGTCTCGGCCATCGAATTCCTGCAGACGGTGCTGGTGCAGTTCGGCTTCCAGCCGTTTCGCATGAAGAAGGCGGAGCTGCTGTCGACCTTGAACGAGTTCCTGGTCGAGCAGTACGCCAACGGCCGGCGCGTGCTGCTGATCGTCGATGAGGCGCAGAACCTGTCGAACAAGGTGCTGGAGGAGATCCGGCTGCTGTCGGGCATCGAGACCACCAAGGAGAAGGTGCTGCGCATCATCCTGGCTGGCCAGCCCGAACTGAACGAGAAGCTCAACTCGCCCGGCCTGGTGCAGCTGGCGCAGCGCATCCGCTTGCGCTTTCACCTGACGCCGCTGTCCAGGAGCGACACCGTCGCCTACATCCAGCATCGCCTGGAAGTGGCCGGCTCGCAGGGGCGCGAGATTTTCGAAGCCGATACCTTTCCGTTGATCTCCCGCTACACCGGCGGCATTCCGCGACTGGTCAATACGCTGTGCGACACCTCCATGATGGCCGCCTTCGGCCAGGATCGCGACGTGGTGAAGGTCGAGGATATCCGCGCAGCGGTCGAGGAAATGCAGTGGATCGAATATGCCGAGCGCTCGGTGAAACTGCAGGCGCTCAGCACCGACAACCATGGCGAGCGGCGCGTGATCCTCGGACGCATCCTGGTGGGCGTCAATGGCGCCACCGTTGCCGAACGCGAATTGACCGTCGGCCGCTTCATCATCGGCCGCACCAGCGACAACGATCTACAGATCGACAGCAAGTACATCAGCCGCCATCACGCGCAGATCATCACCACCGCGCACTCCTGCGTGCTCGAGGATCTGAACAGCACAAATGGCATCCACGTGCGCTCCAAGCGGGTGCGCCGGCGCATTCTCAACGACGGCGATGTGGTGCAGATCGGCCAGCACGAGATCATATATTTCGACGAGCGTCTCTCCCGCACGCGCGCCGTACCGGGCGACATCGATGACGACGCGGTGCCCATGATGCGCAACACGCCGCCGCCCGACTCGTCCATGCATCCGCCGGAAACGACGCGGGACGACGAAGTCGAAGACGACGCGGACTCCTTCCAGGCACGCGAGAGCTGACGAACACGATTCGCGGGCGGTCATGCCGCACCCGATCGTGCTGCCCGGGCAAAAGCCGCTGGACAGCATTCACGCACAACTCGATCGCGGAAAAGTCGCTGACGGATGACTATGCCGGTCAGCTGCGCGCTGCCCGCATCAACCGATCATCTGCGAAGCAGTCGAACGGCGCCTTTCAGTCGTCGAGCGACTTGCTGTTGTATTCCGCCTGGCTGGTGCGATAGTCCTTGCGGCGCAGCCACAGCACGATGCCGACCAGCAGGCTGAGCGAGCCGACTCCCATGAAGATGCCCGGCAGCGTTTCCAGGTTGAGCAGCCAGGCGCAACTCAGCAGCACCACCCCGACGATCATGTACAGGTACGGCAGGAATTCGTAGATCGGGCGCGCGAGCCACATGATGCGGGTGTCATCCTCGAAGCGGACGGAACAGCGGCATCCTAGTGGGACGCATCGTAAATGGCCACTGCGCGGCGGCGACTGCTCGGATCACCGTCGAACCCTCTTGAGCCTGCCGCACCGCGGGCCCGTTGCAGGCTGGCACCGCGACCGAGTTGACTTATTCCGTGGCAGTACCGCCCACGGTCAGCCCATCGATGCGCAGCGTCGGCTGCCCCACCCCCACCGGCACGTCCTGCCCTTCCTTGCCGCAGGTGCCCACGCCTTCGTCCAGCTTCAGGTCGTTGCCGACCATGGTCACCCGCCGCAGTACGTCGGGCCCATTGCCGATCAACGTGGCGCCACGCACCGGCGCGGTCAGCTTGCCGTCCTCGATCAGGTAGGCCTCGCTGGCCGAGAACACGAACTTGCCCGAGGTGATGTCCACCTGGCCGCCGCCGAAATTGCGGCAGTACAGGCCCTTCTTCACCGAGCGGATCATCTCCTGCGGATCATGCGCGCCGGCCAGCATGTAGGTGTTGGTCATGCGCGGTAGCGTC
>JBDHQY010000060.1:0-9288 GCA_039807315.1 Steroidobacter sp.
GGCCGTTGCCGGCGATCCCGAACCGCTGCGCGTCGACGCGAAATTCACTGATGCGCAGGATTCGTGGCGAGATGCGTGCGCGCCCCTGCAAGCGGTCGGCCTCGACGGCGGTGCCATCGATGTTGACATAGCGCAGCCGGGTGAAATCCACGCTGCGTGCGCTGATGCGCATGAAGCTCGGCAGGAAGCGCAGCGGCTTGTCGCCGGGTGGCGTCGGCGGCGCATGTCGGATTTCGACCAGCGTGTCGCGCGCGGTCAGGGAATTGACGCGCACTGTCTGCACGAACAGGTCGCGCAGCTGCAGTTGCGCGACCAGATCATGGCTGACGATATGGACGTGCGGATTGTCGAGCTCGAAGCGCTCGACCCGCAGCGGGCCCGACAGGGTGCCGGACAGGCCATCGATATGAATGCCGAAACGCTCCAGCCGATGCAGCTGGCCGGCAATCAGTGCAACGCCGGTCTGCGTATACAGCAGTGTCCCGACGAGCGCGAGCGGCGCCACGATCAGCAGGAGGAGGACGATGATGAAAATCCACTTGCGCACTCAGCGGACCTCGGCGCCGGCTCTGCGCTTGTCGTCATGGCGCATGTCAGTCGTCAATGGATCGATAGCGACCGGCGCAGCGGTTGGCGCGTAGCTCTCCTGGGGGCATTGCGGTGGTCGGCGGCACATGCGTTCTTAGAAGAGCGTCGAGATGTACAAGTGGACGCGCGGCGTGCGCCCCGATTGTGACAGCGGCTGTGCCACGTCGACGCCGAAGCTGGCAACCGCGATGTGCCAGCGCAGGCCGACGCCAACCGAGTATTGCAGATCCGGGTCGCTGAAATTGTTGAAGGCGTTGCCGATGTCATAGAACGCGGCGAGGCCGAAGCTGCGCGGCAGTGCGCGCTCGAATTCCACCGTGCCGGTCACCAGATTGCGGCCGCCGATGCTGTTGCCGGCGCTGTCCTTGGGAGAAAGCTCGTTGAGGCCGAAACCGCGCACGCTGCGATCGCCACCGGCGAAGAAGCGTTGCGATGCCGGCAGATCGGAGAAATCCGCGACCCAGCTGGTGCCGAACTCGAACCGCCCCCGCAGGCTCCACAGCTCGGACAGCTTGTAGATGCGTTCGGCCTGGGCGCGGAACTGCAGAAACGATGAGTCCGAACCGAACGAGCTCGGCGAACCGCGCAGCTCGGCGTACAGGCTGTAGGGCCGCGGCCGGCCGCCGATCACGTAACTGGGGAGCGTGGCGAAGCTGACGCCGGGGATGATCAGGAACGCATCATCCTTGCGCTTGGGATCGGTGGCGGTGGCGGGGAACGTCGTGGTTTCCTGCGAGACGGTAACGAACAGCACGCGCTGCCAGCGGCCCATCACCTGCGTCAGGCCCGAACTGAGCTCGGCGCGCTCGCTCAACGTGTCGCCGAGCTCTTCCTTCTTGGCCGCCAGGCCGAACTCGAGCTTCTCCAGCGCCACGTCCATGACCGGAATCACGTAACGGCCCGAGACCTCCTGCAGCACCGACGAGCCGATCATTTCGAACTTGGAGCGATGGCCGCTTTCGGTGACGCGACGGTTGTCCCATGTGAACTTGCCGCGTACCCGTGTATCGGTGGCGTACCCTGCGCTCACCGCGTAGCGATGCCGTCGGTTCGGCTGCGCCCGCACCGTGATCGGCACGGTATGGGTGGCGTGGTCGGGGTCGCCGCTGTCGATGTCGACACCGACGAAGTACTGGCTATCGTCGAGCACGTACTGCGTGCGCAGCAATGCGTCGAGCGTATACGGATCGCCCTCGCGCATACGCAGCAGACGCCGCATGGCTGCGTCGGTGATGACGTTCTGTTCGGTGGTGATGGCGCCGAAACGATAGCGCTCGCCGGTTTGCAGCTCGATATCGACGTTGGCACGTCGCTCGACGCGGTCGATAACCAGCTCGTTGCGTGTCAGGCGGGCATCGAGATAACCCTCGTTCTTCGCCGTCCGCAGCAGCTCGCCCTTCACCTGTTCATAGGTGCCGTGATTCAGTCGCAGGCCCGGCTTGAGCGCCTGGGCGGCGATGATTTCGCGCAGCGTGCGCTCGTTCTCGCCAGGGCCTTCGACGCGCACGCTGACTTCGGACAGCCGCACCGGGCGGCCGGGCGTGACATGGATCGTCACTTTCCATTTTTCGCCCTGGTGCTCGACTTCGTAGTCGACCGCGGGCTCGTAGTAGCCCAGCGGCTCCAGTGCCTTGCGCGTTTCGGAGACGATGCGCCGCTGCAGGCGCGAGATCACTTCCTGGGTGACATCCTTGCGATCCGCATAGCGCGTGAGACTCAGGAACGCCCTGATGTTGCTTTCGACGGTTGGCGTGACCTCGGGGATGTCGATCTCGATTTCGGCGCGCGCCGGCGCCGTCAGCAGCCACGCGAATGCAATCGAACACGCAGCCGTGCGCAACGATAGCTGACTGCGGTCCGGGTGCCTGCGGCGATGTTCCTTGTGCAGCGGCCGATCCCCTTCGAGATCGGCCGCAAGCCGCGTTGGGGCAGCGCGTCCCAGCCGCTGCGCGGCGTCATGCAAGAGTCGGGAGATGCGCCATGGGATCATTCGGGCGAAGAATCGAACGAAGTGTCGGTGGCCACCGCAGTGTTCGGATCCTCGGCTTCGACCCAGACCTCGGGCACCTCGGCGCTGGTGAATTCGAAACGGGTGGTGCCGCTTTGCATGCCGGCCGCATCGAAGCGGCGCTCGTGCAGGACGGTGCGGCCATTGCGTTCCACCAACAGCAGGCTCGAGCAACGCGTGCCGTAGCGCTCGTTCACGATGAATGGCGAGGAGACGACGCGTTCCCAGTCCGCCGGCAGGCCGGTGGCAGGCAGATCCTCGCTCGACGCCCGCTCGCGGTCGCCGAGCAGACTGAAGACATCTTCGGCCTGGATGTCGGGCTCGGCCAGCAGCGCGGCAAAGCGTTCGCGGGTGCGTGCCAGCTTGGGCCACGGTGTATCCAGGAGGTGATTGCTCAATCCGTAGACTCCGGGAGCCAGCGCGGTCGGCACTTTCGGGCCGCGGTTGGAGAAGTAATAGAGCGCGCGTGTACCGCCAACTAGCAGGTTGAAGCCCGAGTAACGCAGCGCAGCTCCGCGCAGGTCGTCCAGGAATTCCTTCGGGGAAGTCGCGCCTGTGAGGAATCTCGGGACGAGATTGCCACGCGACGGTGCGCCTTCGACCGGCGCCTGCAGGTCGCGGTAGTTGGTCACGACGCCGAACCGGCCGGAGCGAGCGACGCCCAGCCAGGTTCCGCCGGCCTTCTGATCCCGGCCGCCGAGAATGCGCGGATCGTCCTGCCACCAGTTCAGCGGCGCGGCCGCGCGTTCATGGAATTCGTCGCGGTTGCCGGCCAGGATCAGGCGGTAACGGGGGTGGGATTTCCAGGCGAGGACGAGCAGGCACATAAGCAGGCGTAAGGTGTAACCGGTGAAATGTACGGGGCGTGAACGGTGTGCTCAGGCAGGCCGACACTTTACACGGTAGAACGTTGCGCTTCAGCGGGCGGAAGTCGTCCACAGACGTACGCCGGGCTGTGCGCGCAGCGGGATTTCGGCGACCGCGTCATACCAGTCTTCGATCAGGCGAAACGAGATCGAATGGGTGAGCGGCAGCGCCACTGCGCCGGCCGCGATCTGTTCCCGGGTCAGCCAGCGGGCGTCTTCCAGCTCATCGTCCATGCGCTGAATCGTGGTGCGCGAGGCGTGTGCGGTGAAGCCCAGCATCAGTGAGGAGGGAAAAGGCCAGGGTTGCGAGGAGTGGTAGTCGACGCTGTCCACTTCCACGCCGGTTTCCTCGTGGACTTCGCGTGCCACCGCATCCTCGAGGCTCTCGCCAGGTTCCACGAAGCCGGCGATGGTCGAATATCGCCCCGCCGGCCAGGCCGCCTGGCGACCCAGCAAGGCGCGCTCGCCGTCGGTCACGAGCACGATGACGGCAGGATCGATGCGCGGGAACTGCAGATTGCCGCAGCGGGCGGCGCTGCATTGCAGGACATGGCCGCCTTGGGTCGGTACGGTTCGTGAGCCGCAACGGCCGCAATAGCGGTGCCGCTCTCGCCATTGGACCATGGCGCGGGCGTACGCGAGCAAGCCCGCCTCTTCGCGCTCCAGTTCGCCGGCAATGGTGCGTAGATCGCAAAACTCGGTGGCGGCGGGCAGCTTCGGGGTCTGCGGCGCCGGGATCTCCACTGCGAAGACCAAGCGGTGCCGGAACTCGCCCAGCAGGATCGGCTCGGCTGCGTCCAGCGTCCCGAAGGTGCGCACATCCGAGATGAAGCGCGCGTTGAACGTGTGCTCGATGTGGGTGACGAAGCTGTGCATGCGCCACACCGGTACGAACAGAGTGGCCGGGTCCTGCAATGCGGCGCGCAGGCGCGCTTCGTCCTTGCGCAACTGCGCCAGCCGTTCGAGATACGGTCCGGCCAGGTGGTTGGGGAGCGAGCGCGGCGACGCCATGCCGGCGAGTTTAGCAGCAGCAGATGACGGTCTTCTCCTGTCGCAGCTGCCTGTGTCGGCCTGGAGGCAATCCGGGACTCGCTGCCGAATCCAAGCCCGGAGCTGATTCATATCCCGGCATCGGCAGCACTGACCTTGGGAAAGGCGGCTCGATCAAGCCTTCCCTGGTTCTGCCCGGAGTGGCGGGAGGAATCAGCCCTTGCGCAAATTGCAGAACGGACAGCTGTTGCGGGCCGCATTGAGCCCGTCGCGCAGGTAGCGGCCGTGGCAGTGCCGGCAGTGCACCGTCTTCAGGGCACCGCCGCGATTGAGCAGGTGCAGCAGGAACCAGGCGTGCTCGAAGGAGATCCGTGCCGTCTGCACAGTTGGCGATGGGTTTCGTAGGCATCGCAGAACAGCTCGCCGTACTCGATGGAAGGAGCGCCGCGATTCTCCCTGCAGGCGGCGTGCAGCAAGCCGAAGGCGGTGAATACGCTGTTCAGGAACGAGGCTTCCAGCTGCAGATGAACGTTGCGGGTGAAGAATGCGATCTGGCGTGGCGCTTTGCCGCGACGGCGCTGCACGTGCACGCTGGATTGGTGTCGCGAATAGGCCTTGTACAGCCGCCGGATGCGGTCGTCCGTCAGTCCGGTGCAGCAGCGAATGGTGCAGGTGCGCGCTTCGTGGCGAATCATGCGCAGCGCCAGGTCATGGCGCTGGCGATCGCGGAAATAACGATCGTTGCTGATGTGCATGACACCTCCTGTGTCGTCGAACTCCTGGTCGGTTCCTGTGTTGCAACCCAGGCTGCGATGGGCGGGCTTGCGGTCGATCGCTGCGACTGCGTGGCCAAGTGCAAGTGTGCGGCCGGATTGACCGGCTCGTAAAGCCTTTGTTTAATGCGCTTCCCCCGAGCGAACCCAAGGAAGGCTCGATATGCCCGACCGCAACAAGGAAGTTGCGCCGCAGCTTCTGCCCGTTACACGTCCGCCTGTCCTGAGCAGCGCGTTGCTCGCGCGCGTCCACGGATTGAACCGGGACTATGTCGATCTGCTGTTGGCGGAGCATCGTGCCGGGACAACCAGTCCTGCTATCGAGACTCTGCCCGTCAAGGTGCTGACCGCGCTCGGGCGGTTGAGCCGGGAAGCGCTGGCTTTGCTGACAGCTACCCCGTTCGCGCTCTGGTCGCTGCGTTTCGACGATCTGCATTTCTGGGAAAAAATTCTCGAGGTGTCGCCTGGGTTGGCAAGAGTCGGCGAGTGCAGCGTTGCCTCATTGGAGGCGCAACGTAGTGCGCGAACCGATGAGCCGTTCGAGGCCCGCTATGGTGCGCCGACCAGCATGCCGATGCGAACCGCGTTTTGCGACATTGCGTTGTTCTTCGCGTGGCACGCCATTGCGTCCAACCGCGTCGCCGCGCGCGTACTGTTCGCGGTTCCAGACGACGTCGCTGCGATGTTGATTCGTGTGCCCCTCTGGAGGCTCAAGCGCATCTCGATCGACTTTCCCGGCCTGCTGATGCCACGCTGGCCCAACAATCCTGCCTTCTGGCCGGACCTGGCGCATTTCGCCGCTGCCGGGGACCAGCGCCGCCTCATCACGACGCAGCTTCTCGGTACGCAGTTGCTGGCGTCGGAACTGGATGGGACGCTGCCGTCGGCGCTCAAACAGCAGAACCGGATGCGGTTGCGGTAAGAGGAGGGGGCCGTGGGGCAATGCAACAGCGCCGCCGGATCGCTGCCGGGATGCGAGTGGCGTGCTCCGGCGAGCTGGAATTTTCCTTGACTACTGCCGAGGCAGGCGTAGCGAGCTTGCACGCGCCAGTGCGGCGGAGCCGAACTTCGCGCGGATGCCGTCGATGGTGGCGTCCAGGTGCTGGTTGCGGCGCGATTCGGGAACGGCGAACAGGTCCAGCTGCGAGTTGCTGGTGAGATCGCCGGCGCCGACACCGAGCAAGCGGATCTGTGCCTGGGGCTGGTGTTCGAGCCACTCGCTGAGCAGTTGTGCGGCCGCGGCTGCGAGCGGCCGTGTTTCGTTGGTTGCCGGCGCGATCACGCATTGACGCGTATAGGTCTTGAAGTCCCGACGGCGGATCTTTACCACCACACAGCCGGCAAGCCAGCCGCTGTTGCGCAATCGGGTGGACATGCGGTCGGTCAGCTGCGCCAGTGCCGCGTGTATTCGCGCGCGATCGACCAGATCGACGTCGAATGTTTGTTCTGCGCTGATCCGCTTCTCGTCCCAATCCGCAATCACCGGCCGATCGTCGATTCCCGCCGCGCGCGCTTTGATACGCTGAACATAGCGTCCGAAGACAGGCTGCAGGACGGCATCGGGCGCCAGTCGCAGATCGCGGAAGGTGCGAATCCCGAGGCGTTCCAGGTGCGGCGCCGTCTTGTTGCCGATGCCGAACAGCCTGCGGACCGACAGCGGATCCAGCAGCGAGGTGGCTTCATCCGGGCGCACCACCACCAGTCCATCGGGCTTGCGCAGATCGGAAGCGATTTTCGCGATCAGCTTGTTGGGCGCGACACCGACCGAGGCGGTCAGTCCGGTGCGTTGCAGGATCAGCTGCTTGATGCGGGCGGCGATCGATTCGGCCGAGCCGAGCGCCGCGCGGCTGGCGGTGACATCGAGGAAGGCCTCGTCCAGTGACAGACCTTCCACCAGCGGCGTGAACTCGTGGAACACCTGGAAGACGATTCTGGATGCAGCTTTGTAGCGCTCGAAGCGCGGCGGTATGCAGATCGCGTGCGGGCAGCGGCGCATAGCATCGCGGGTCGGCATGGCGGAGTGCACGCCGAACTTGCGCACTTCATAGCTGGCGGCGGCAACCACGCCGCGATTGCCGCTGCCGCCGACGATGACCGGCTTGCCCTTGAGTTGCGGGTTGTCGAGCTGCTCCACGGATGCGTAGAACGCATCCATGTCGACATGCAGGATGGACCGCGCGGCGATCACTGCACCGTCGTCATTGCACGGTGATCGTGATCTTCTTCGAGGCCACGGCCGGATCGTGCGGTGTATGGGTCAGGTCGCCCAGCAGCAGCTGCAGCGTGTGCTTGCCGGGCTTCAGCTCGACCGTGGCTTCGGTCTGGCCCTTGCCGAAATGCACGTGGTTGGCGTCGGCCGGAATCGGCGCATCCAGCGGCGGCAGCTCGGCATCGATGATCAGGTGATGATGACCGGTGCCTTCGAACGCGATGCCGGCCGGGGCGACCCCCATGCCCTTCAGGCCGAACTTCACCGTGACCGGGCTGCGGACCGTGGCGCCGTCGGACGGCGCGATGAAGTACACCTCGGCGCCCTGCGGTGAGGGAGTGCGCTTGACCTGGGCCACCACCCCGGTGGCGACGGTAACGGCAAGAATGGCGGCAAGCGCGTATTTCATCGAAGTCTCCGATCGGGTTTCCGGTTGTGGATCGACAGTGTGGTGCCGTCTCAATGAGACGGCAGGGTCATCGCCGTGTACGCGGCGATGATGCCGAAGGCAATGACCATGTTGACGGCATAGCCTACCAGCAGCAGCGAGAATTTCGTCAGGGTGAAGAATCTTCCCTGTCCATATACGTTGCGCATCGCCCGGTACAGATAGAGCGGCACGTAGATCGTCACGGCCGCGGTCAGCAGGCTCGAGATCGTTGCCGGCCAACCGCTGCCGAACCAGCCCAGGATGCGGCCGAGCACGTTGTTGGCGGCGAACAGGAGGAAGACGAAGGCGTGGAAATGCACGAAGAACAGCAGATGCTCGGCGTAGTAGCGCTTCGAACCGAGGTACAGGAACTTGGCGAACAGCGCGATCAGCGGCAGGAAAAAGAACATCACCTGCGGTACGTGCTCGCGCAGCGCATGCGAGAACTCCTCGCCATTGTCGGCCATCACGTTGCGGCAGATGTCGAGCAGCTGGCCGCGGTTGCCGAGCGACTGCGGCAGTGCGCCGCCCAGGGCACTCGGCGAGCAGGGGTTGGACATGCCGGTCACGACGGCGGCCTGCTGGTCGGGCGGGATCTGTCGCAGGGCGGCTTCCAGTCGCTCGCGGGTTTCTTTGCGTTTATCCGCGTCGATGCGTGTCAGGAATTCGGCCAATTGTTCGGTCGCGTGCGGGTCGAGGGGATACGACGCCTGCGGCTGTTCCGTGGTGGGTCCTATCGAATAGGAATCACCCGATTTGTCGACGACCGACAGGCCCTCGCCGGACAGTGAGGCGGTCAGGAAGAAGAGCAGCGACAGGACGATGTACAGGCGAAACGGCGAGGTGTAGCGCGTGCGCCGGCCGGCCAGATATTCCTTGGTCAGAAACCCCGGTTGCAGCAGCAGCGGCTCGAGCGTGCGCCAGACCCGATGGTCGGTGTGCAACAGGTCTTCGATGAATTCGCCGACCACCGCCGCTGTGGAATGCACATGATGCTTGATGTGCTGGCCGCAGCTTGCGCAGTACTCGCCGGTGAGGATGGCCTCGCAGTTCAGGCAACGCTCCGGCGTTGCCGCTGCCGCGTGCTGCGTGACCGCGGCCGCGGCCGCGGCCGACAGGATTTCGCGGACGGGCGCGTTCTCCGGCTTCGTCACTGCGATTGCGTCGGTTGCAGGCGCATCGGCGGAAGTCTTCGCCGATGCAGTCGTTGAAGATATGTCGCTCACGCGTTGCCGACTCGCGCGGCGCGGGCGTCGTCTCGCGCGGGTGCCGCTGCAAGCTCCGACGGTTCGAAGTCATCCACATGGATCAGGTCCATGACGCGCCGATCGTAATCGCGCAGTACCGCCGCCTCGGTTTCCGAAAGAATGCCGGCCGCCAGCGCCTGCTGGATCTGCCCCGGCAGGTCCAGCGCGGTGATGCGT
>JBDHQY010000061.1:0-9288 GCA_039807315.1 Steroidobacter sp.
GACCGCGGCGTGTGCCCATCAGGCTTTCGCGCTGGGGTCCAACATCATGGCCGTGCAGTTCCATCCGGAAATCGACGCTTGCGTCGCTCTCGAGCGTTGGCTGATCGGTCATGCCGCGGAGCTGGCGGCGGCCGGGATCGATCCCCGGGATCTGCGTCGGCAGGCGCAACGTCACGGCATCGCTGTGTGCAACGCCGGTCGAGAAATGTTTGCCGAGTGGCTGGCCGGTGTGGCGCCGTGAGCGTTCGCATCGAACGTCTGCTGACCGGTTCGGTGGCGCCGCTCGGTGAGCCGCGGACGCCGAGCGGCATCGACAAGCGTCCGGTGACCGGCCGCCTGTGGCTCGGCAGCGAAGGTCTCGACGGCGATGCGCAGAGCGATCGCCAGCACCATGGCGGCCCCGAGAAAGCCGTGCATCACTATGCTTTCGAGCACTACGCAGCGTGGCGAACGGAAATCGGCGCCATGCCGTTGCTGCGCCGGCCGGGTGCGTTCGGTGAGAATTTCTCGAGCAGCGGCCTCGACGAGAGCAGCGTCGCCATCGGCGATGTATTTCGGGTCGGCGGCGCGCTCATCGAAGTGAGCCAGGGACGTCAGCCCTGCTGGAAGCTGAATCTGCGTTTCGGCATCGGCGACATGGCGCGGCGGGTGCAGAACAGCGGCCGGACCGGCTGGTACTACCGCGTTCTCGAAGCCGGCTTCGTGGAGCAGGGCGACGAGCTGCAACTGGTGGAACGCCGTAGTCCGGACTGGAGCATCCGGCGGTTGTGGCGCACGCTCTATGTGGACGTGCTCAATCGCGACGAGCTGGCTGCGATGGCTGCGTTGCCAAACCTGCCCGACAATTGGCGGCGACATGCGCAGCGCCGCCTGGCGACCCACTCGGTGGAGGATTGGTCGCAACGCTTGCAGGGCACGCCTGAGTCCTGATCGTGGTATGCCGATTGCCGCCGGGTGTTCGATGCGCGGTGGTGAGCGGCGTGTAGCGACTCATCTATAATGACGTCCGGCGCTGCCGCGCCGCTGGTATGGGCCAGGCCGCCCGACCGGACGACAACCAGGTCGACAGAGCCGACCACTGCCTTTGGCCGATGCACACCGAACGCTGCGAGATTTCCATTCGATGACTACCTTGCCTGCCTGTCCGCAATGCCGCTCCGAGCTCACCTATCAGGACGGCTCCATGTACATCTGCCCGGAATGCGCGCACGAATGGACCGGGGAGGTGCCCGACGCGACTGCGGAACCGGAAGCCGTGGTGCGCGATGCCAACGGTAATGAGCTCAAGGATGGCGACACCGTGACCGTGATCAAGGATCTCAAAGTGAAAGGCTCCTCCGCGGTGGTCAAGATCGGCACCAAGGTCAAGTCGATCCGCCTGGTCGAGGGCGATCACAACATCGATTGCAAGATCGACGGCCTGGGTGCCATGAAGCTCAAGTCGGAGTTCGTGAAGAAGGCTTGAGCGCGCGCTAGCTCCTGACCCGAAGCTATGGTTGAGCGCCGAGTTGCGCTTCGCGGCTATACTCGCCGTGTTCCATGAACGCTCGCCGCCGACATCGATGGATTGCGTGGCTGCTGCCACTGTTCATCCTCCGCGCCTTCGTACCGGTTGGATTCATGGTGCATTGGTCGGACGAGGGCCTGCAGCTCGTCCTGTGCTCGGGCGTTGGTCCGCTGCCGGTCGGTCAATGGAGTGCCGGCGTCGCAGCCCAGCATCACGTTCACGCAGCGGCCGGGCACGATGCCCATGCGCAGCATCACGCGGCCAGCCATGCCGCTCACGAGAGCTCGTCGGATGCGGTTTCGCACCGGGATTCGCTCTGTCCCTTCGCTGCGCTTGGCGTTGGTTTCATCGATGCGGTGGCGCAGTGCTGCGTTGCCCCTGGGCCAGCCGCGTCACAGATCGTCAGTCTTCCCTCCCAGCAGCTCCTGACCCGGGAGCCGATTGCCCTTCACCGCATCCGCGGTCCTCCGTCGTTCCTCGCTTAACGACAATCAGTGGCCTGCGACAGCGGGTTGCGTACTTGGGTCATTCCCGCGCAGAGCCTGCTTTCGCGTAGACGCAGGCGGGAATCCATCCGACGGATGCCCGCGCACGCGAGCATGACGAGGAATCCCGGTAGCGAATCCGTTGCTGCGGGCCACCAGGCATGAATGCACGGTTGGCGTCCGATCGTCGGCATTGAACCGATACCCGGTTACGCGCAACGACGATCGGTATGCGTCGTTCGACTTGGCGCAAACACCGTGCAGCCAGTGCCTCGCAACGGGCGGCCTTGTCGCTGTCCGTTGGCATCGAGCGGCCTTTGAGCTGGGGAGGCTCTGAATTCACTCGTCATTCCCGCGCCAGCGGGAATGACCGGTACATCGGGCCCTTCTGCAGCTCGAAGCGAGCCAACGCATTCGTTGGTTGCGCCGTGGGTCAGACCGAAGCCGGTGCGTCGACGCAGCGTTCCATGCGCGCGTTGACGCCGCTTGCTTGCGGCTCCCCGAGACGCGCGCTCTTCAAAATATTCATCGATGAAAAGCTTCAAGTTTCAGGAGACTTCCATGGATTCAAGAATCATCGCGGCCACGACGCTGGCCTGCCTGACCGCGCCGGCCTTTGCCGATGTGCAGCCGGTGGACACGTTGGAAAGTGTCATCGTCACTGCGGTCCGCGTTCCCGACGACCCTCCGATCGTGGCCGCAACCCGCGAGCGGCTGTCCCGCACCCCGGGTGCCGTGGCGATCGTCACGGCGGAGAGCTACGAAACCCGGCTGGCCGTCGGAATGCCGGATCTGCTGCGCGACGTGCCGGGCGTGCTGTCGAACAAGCGCTACGGCGAGGAGTCGCGACTGTCCATTCGCGGCTCGGGCATCGATCAGGCGTACCACCAGCGTGGAGTTCTGATTGCGCAGGACGGTGTACCGTTCGCGGACGCCGACGGGTTCTCCGATTTCCAGAAGGTCGATGCGCTGGGTGCGCGTTACATCGAGGTCTACAAGGGTGGTAATGCACTGCGCTTCGGCGGCGCGCAACTGGGAGGTGCGGTGAACCTCGTGACTCCGAATGGCCGCACTGCCGAGTCCGCGAATCTGCTGCGCGTGGAGGCCGGCTCTTTCGGCACCGTACGCGGGGCGGGCGCTTTTGCTCGGACATCGGGCGATTGGGATCTCTATGCTTCGCTCGCTGGGTTGCAGACCGATGGTTATCGCGAGCACTCCACGCAAGAGCAGGTACGCGGAACGCTCAATGTCGGGCGCAGTTTTGGCGAGGATCGAGACGTCCGCATGATCCTGTATCGCGCGGACATCGATCAGGACGTGCCTGGCACTCTGAGCCTGTCGGATGCGCTCGATCATCCGCAGCGTGCCGGTGCCGGTGTTGTAGAGAACGACTGGGCGCGCGATCAGGACACGACGCGCGTCACGCTGCAGACACACTGGCGCTTCAATGACGCGTTGGTGTTCGAAGGCGGCCTCTACGCCACGAATACCGACGTGCATCATCCGATTCCACTCGTCATCGACCAGAGCATCGACACACAGGGCGCCTTCGGCCGCTTCGATTGGAGCGGCGAGATCGCCGGCCACAAGGCGGATCTGTTCGCTGGCGCCTACTATCGCCGCGGCAGGAACGACCAGGAATTGTTCGTCAATGACGGCGGCCGCACTGGTTTTCGGTTCGGCGACGGACGTCAGGCAGCCACGGCACTGGATGTGTTCGCCGAAGGCCGCTGGTTTGCGACCGAACGTTTCGCACTGGTGGCAGGCGGCTCGTACGGACATGCCAGCCGCGACTATCGCGACAACCTGAATGCGGCGAACGATGCGCAGAAGAATTTCGACTGGTTTGCGCCGCGTCTGGGGCTCCTGTGGCAGAGCCACGCCGGCGTGCAGGTCTACGGCAACGTGACTCGCTCGGTCGAGCCACCTCACTACGGCGCGCTGGTGCAGACACCGTATCCTGGATTCGTTCCCGTTGCTTCGCAGGAAGCGTGGACGGTGGAGGCGGGCACTCGCGGACGCAGCGGTGCATTGACCTGGGATGCCGCGCTCTACCGCTCGCGGCTCGCGGGCGAGCTGCTCAGCTTCAATGCGGCCAGCGGCTATCCGGCGGCGTTCTTCAATGCCCGGCGCACCATTCACCAGGGGCTGGAAGCCAGCCTCGACTGGCGCCTGGTCGAGGGGGCGGGAAGCTCGCTAACGCTGCGCCAGACCTACGCCTGGTCCGATTTCCGTTTCGCCGACGACCCGGTGTACGGCGACAACCGTCTGCCGGTCGTGCCGCAACATCAATACCGGCTGGTGCTCAAGTGGCTGCATTCCTCGGGCTTCTATGCCGAACCGGCGCTGGACTGGCGCCTGAGCGAGGTTCAAGTCGACTACGCCAATACGTTGCAGGCGCCGGCGTATGCCCTGGTCAATCTGAGCATCGGCTGGCGTTCCGGCGGCCTGTCACTCTTCGTCGATGGACGCAATCTCACGGACAAGCGCTACGTGGCCGACTTCGGTGCCGTCACCGATGCACGCGTTGCGCAGACGAATGTGTTCTATCCAGGCGAGGGACGCTCGGCATTCGCGGGAGCAAGCTGGCGCTTCTGAGAGCCGGATTGCGCCGACGCATCTGACGGGAGCTGCGGCGGATCGGCGGGATGCCGATCCGCCGCTCATTGCCTTACGTTCGGAATGAATCACTGGGCGGCCGTCAGCCGGAGACCGCCCATTGACCCATCCCGCTTTGCGGGCGATGCGCATCATGACGGCAGCGTAGCGGTTATACGGAAACTCCGCGTCGGGCCGGCAACGGCCATTCTCTTGATGCAGATCAAGGTGCGGCGATCGCGTTCGGGCAGGATAGGTGCATGAACGCCACGCCTGCCTTCGATGCGCAGCTGCTGCAGCGCTATGACCGCCCCGGCCCGCGCTATACCTCGTATCCCAGCGCGCCACAGTTCACCGATGCATTCGACGAAGCGGCGTTTCGCGACCAGGCGCGTCGCAGCAACGCAGATCCGATTCCGCGCCAGCTGTCGTTGTACGTGCATGTTCCGTATTGCTTCAGTCCCTGCTTCTATTGCGGCTGCACCCGCAGCATCACGCGCGACCCGAATCTGGGCCGGCCCTACCTCGAGCGTCTGTTTCGCGAGATCGCGCAGGTGGCCACATTGTTCGATCGCGATCGCGACGTGGTGCAGCTGCATCTGGGAGGCGGCACGCCGAATTTTCTGCGGCCGTCCGAGCTGGGCGAGCTGCTGGAAAGTCTCGGCCGGCATTTCCATTTCGGCGCACCGGCGCTGCGGGATTTCTCGATCGAGATCGATCCCCGCTTCATTCAGCAGGGAGACGTCGAGGTGTACGCGGCATCTGGCCTGAATCGCGCGAGCCTGGGCGTGCAGGACTTCGATCCCGAAGTGCAGCATGCCGTCAATCGCATCCAGAGCGTCGAACAGACGCTGCGCGTGATCGATGCATGCCGAGCCTGCGGTTTTCGTTCGGTGAATGTGGACCTGATCTACGGACTGCCGAAGCAAACCCTGGCGGGCTTCGCACGCACTCTGGATACGGTGCTGAGTGCACGGCCGGATCGGCTTGCCATCTACGGCTATGCGCACCTGCCGGAACTGTTCAAGCCCCAGAAGCAAATCGACAGCGCCGAGCTGCCGGACGCATCGACCAGGCTCGGCCTGCTGCAACTTGCGGTCGAGAAGCTTGCGCTCGCCGGCTATCGCTACATCGGCATGGATCACTTCGCGCTGCCGCAAGACGATCTGGCGCAGGCCCAGGCCGAGGGGCGGCTGCAGCGCAGCTTCATGGGCTACACCACCCACGCCGATTGCGACTCGATCGGATTCGGCGTCAGCGCCATCAGTCATGTCGGGGACAGTTTCAGCCAGAGTCCACGCGATCTAGCGAGCTGGGAAATGGCCGTGGATCAGGGACGCCTGCCGGTGTGGCGCGGGCTGAAACTCGGCTTCGACGACATCGTGCGCGCCGATGTCATTCAGCAGCTGATGTGCCGGTGCGCCGTCGATGTCGCGGCGATCGAGAATCGCTACGAGATCGACTTCCAGGCATATTTCGCCGCTGCGCTACGACGTTTGCAGCCGCTGGTGGAGGATGGGCTGGCGAGCGTCGACGCCAGGACGATCGGCGCCACGTCGCGGGGGCGCTTCCTGTTGCGTATCATTGCCATGTGTTTCGACAACTACCTTCACTCGCCGGATCCGGCTGCGTCGCTGCGTTATTCGCGGGTCATCTGAGCGCGGCAGTACGCGACGCCCATGTCCAGGCGCGGCGCCGCTTTGCGACGCTTGCGAGGCGTACATGACGGACGCTGCGTCACGCCGCTTCGGGCCGTCGTCGATTGCCGACGACGGCGACGAACTGCATTTCTGCTCGACGTGTGCGTTCTCGGCGGCCTGCATGGGCAGCGGTTACGACAAAGAGCATCTGCGCGAGCTGCATGTGCTGGTGGATCACGTCGGGCCGTTCCAGGAAGGCGAGCACGTGTTTCGCGAGGGCGATCCGTTCAATGCGATCGCGGCGGTGCGCGCCGGCACGGTCAAGACCTATGTCAACGATGCCGATGGCCGCGAGCAGGTGCTGGGATTCTTTCTGCCGGGCGAGGTCATCGGGCTCAATGCCATCTCGCGGGCGCGCTATCCGTGCAATGCGGTGGCTCTGGATGCGGTGATGCTGTGCCGGTTCTCGTTTCCGACCATGGCGGCGCTCGCGTTGCGCATGCCGGGGCTGCAACAGCAGCTGTTTCGCCTGCTGAGCGAAGATATCGGCAAGGCAGCGCTGCTGGCCGGCAATTTCGCGGCGGACGAGCGTATGGCAGCGTTTCTGCTCGGGCTGTCCCAGCGCTATGCGGCGCGCGGGTTCTCGGCAGACCGTTTCGTGCTCACCATGACGCGCACCGACATCGCCAACTATCTGCGGCTGGCTGCCGAGAGCGTCAGCCGCGTCTTTCGCCGTTTCCAGGACGAGGGGCTGCTGCGTGTCGAACGTCGCGAGGTCGAGCTTCTGGACCGTTCGAGACTGGAACAGCTGGCACGCAGTGTTCTCAGAGGCTGAGACGCATTCGTGAGCCGGCCTCGCGGGCATGGACGGGCACGCCGCCGGCCCGGGATGCCATCGGACCGGTCCCTAGCTTCCTACGTAGCTTTCACGACGCTGCCGGCACGGCCCAGATGATCTGGATCAGTGCCGGATGCTGCGGCCGGCCCCAGCATCGCGCGATGTTCTAGGAGATGGATCATGACCGCTAGGAAACTCTGGATCGGATTGGCATCGCTGCTGCTCGCGTCCTTCACGGTGCTGTTGTGGGTGGGCGGCGAGATTCATCGCCTCATGCCGCCGATTCCCGCTGCGGTCGTCACTCCCGAGGGGGCGACCGTCTACACCCGCGCGGATATCGAGAAAGGCCGACAGGTATGGCAGTCCATCGGCGGACAGCAGCTCGGCTCGATCTGGGGACACGGCAGCTACGTCGCGCCGGACTGGACCGCGGACTGGCTGCACCGGGAGGCGCTGGCATGGCTGGACATCGAGGCCCTGCGCAACACCTCCCAGACGTATTCGCAGCTGCCGCCCGACGTGCAGGCCGGATTCGCCGCCCGATTGCAGTCGCAGATACGCCAGAACACCTTCGACGCTCAGAGCGACACGATCACGGTGCCGACGGATCGGGCCAAGGCGATGGCGCAGGTTGCGCAGCACTACGTGGCGCTGTTCGGCAATGACGCCGAGCTGCTCGAGCTGCGCAAGGCCTATGCGATGAAGAACGATACGGTGCTCGATCCCGGGCACCGCCAGGCGCTGACGGCCTTCATCTGGTGGTCGGCCTGGGCTGCCGTCACCGAAAGACCGGGTCAGCAGATCAGCTACACCAACAACTGGCCGCACGACGCGCTGGTGGGCAACCAGCCTCCCGGCCATCTGCTGCTGTGGTCGGTGTTCAGCGTGCTGTTCCTGATCGCCGGCATTGCGCTGCTCGGCTGGCACTATGCGCGGCATCGCGACGAGGCGCCGGCGAAATTGCCGGCGATGGATCCGCTCGCCGCGATCCAGGTGACGCCGTCCATGCGGGCCAGTGCCAAGTATTTCTGGCTGGTGATCGCCTTGTTCCTGACGCAGATCCTGCTGGGCGCGATCACCGCGCACTACCAGGTGGAAGGGCAGGAGGCCTACGGCTTCGCGTTGTCGGAGGTCCTGCCGTATTCGCTCAGTCGCACTTGGCACACGCAGCTGGCGGTACTGTGGATCGCCACCGCGTGGCTCGGCATGGGCCTGTACATCGCCCCCGCGGTCTCCGGACACGAGCCGAGATTGCAGCGTTTCGGCGTGAACTTCCTGTTCGTGTGCCTGCTCATCATCGTGGTCGGCGCGTTCACCGGACAGTGGCTGGCGGTTATGCAGAAGCTCGGGCTGGACAAGAATTTCTGGTTCGGCCACCAGGGCTGGGAGTACGTCGATCTCGGGCGCTTCTGGCAGCTCTTCCTGTTCGTCGGGCTGGGCCTGTGGCTGACCTTGGTCGGCCGGGCACTCTGGCCCGCGATCCGCAAGGGCGGGGAATCGAAGTCCCTCACCGTACTGCTGTTCCTGTCCACGGTCTGCATCGGCCTGTTCTACGGCGCGGGCCTGATGTGGGGCGAGCACACCCACATGTCGATGGTCGAGTACTGGCGCTGGTGGGTGGTGCACCTGTGGGTGGAGGGCTTCTTCGAAGTCTTCGCCACCGCGGTGATCGCCTTCCTGTTCACGCGCCTGGGACTGCTGCGGGTGGGGACCGCCACCGTCGCCGTGTTGTTCGCGACGATCGTGTTCCTCGCCGGCGGCGTGCTGGGCACGCTGCATCATCTCTACTTCGCCGGTACGCCGACCGCGGTGATCGCCCTGGGCGCCAGTTTCTCCGCCCTGGAGGTCGTGCCGCTGGCCTTCGTCGGCTTCGAGGCGTACCAGACGTTCAAGCACGGGCAGGCGACGCCGTGGATGCAGCGCTATCGCTGGCCGATCATGTTCTTCACCGCGGTGGCCTTCTGGAATCTGGTCGGCGCGGGACTGTTCGGCTTCCTGATCAACCCGCCGCTGTCGCTGTACTACATGCAGGGCCTGAACCTGACTCCGCTGCACGGTCACACGGCGCTGTTCGGCGTGTACGGGCTGCTGGGCATCGGGCTGATGCTGTTCTGCCTGCGTGGTCTCAGGCCGACGGTGGTCTGGAACGAAACGCTGCTCAAGACCAGCTTCTGGGCGCTCAACATCGGACTGAGCGGCATGGCGCTGCTGACGCTGCTG
>JBDHQY010000062.1:0-9273 GCA_039807315.1 Steroidobacter sp.
CCACGCCCGACACGGTCACCGTAACCAGCGGCGGCCTCGTCACCGTCAACCGCCAAGACGACTCCAACCACACCGACGGCAGCGAGCATCTGATTCGCGTGCTGTTCGACGGCGTACCGGATGGCGTGACGGTGGTCGGCGCGGCGCAGGTCGACGCCGATTCCTGGCTGCTGGTGTATGACGGCGCCGGCGCGCAGTCCATCGGCGCGGGCGGCATCGATGTGCCGGTGCAGTTCATCGTCAGTGCAGGCGCTGGTGTGGACAACGGCTCGTTCCCCATCTCCATGACGGCATTGGCGCAGGATAGGGGCGATGACAGCGCCACGCCGGCTGTCATCGAAACCGATTCGGTCAGCTGGAATCTGCTGCTGAACCTCGGTCCCGGAACCGGCAATGCTCCGCCCATTATCGACGAGTGGAGCTACAACGGCGCCTCCGGCACGGAGGACACGGCCTTCATGCTGGCCAGCGTGATCGACGCGCAAGTCTCAACACCCAGCCCGACGGTGGACTACATCTACACCGTCATCGTCACCGACCTGCCGGCGGGCTCGACGGTGAGCGGCATGACGCTCACCACTATCGGCGGCGTGCCGACCTGGACGGCCACGGTGATTGCAACGGGTGCCAACAGCCAGACGGCGTTGGACACCCTGCTCGCCGGCATCACGATCACGCCACCGGAGAATGGCAACGACAACAATCTCGATTTCGGCTTCGATGCGCGCCTGACCGCAGCCGCCGTGGGCGGCGCCAGCGTGCAGGCGGATACCGCCGCCGACATGCCGGTCGTCCCGGTGACCGACGAGGCCAGCGTCACGGTGACGACCAGCGATGTGGGCGAAGGCACGAACAGCGTAACCGCAACCATCAGCGCCGCCGACGTGGCGGATGGCAGTTACGGCCAGATCGTCGATGGCAAGCTGTATGTGCAGGTCACTAACACCAACAACGGTGGCGGCACGGTGTCGATCGGCGGCGTGGACCAGTCGATCACCTCCGTCACGGGCGTGAGTGGGATCACCGATGGCGACTACTACGTCGTCGATATCGGCACCAGTGGCGGCAGCGTCACGCTCACCTACACGGCGGCGGGTGGCGCGCTGCAGCCGGGCGATGTGACCTTCACCGCTTACGCGCGGACGCAGGAAGCCAATGCCAGCAACGTGATGTCGGCGTCGGCCGCGGATACGGCCGACATCGTGATCATCAACAACGGCGTGGCAGTAACCAGTAGTCCGGTGACGGGAAACGAGGCCGTCTCATCCGCTAAGGCGAATGCCATCGAGCTGTCCGGCCTGGACGTGGTGCTGAACGACAACGACGGCTCCGAGTCGATCCTATCGATCCTGCTATCGAACCTGCCGGTGGGCTTCCTGGTGTACGTGGGTGCCGACGCCGGCAGCGCCACGCTGGCTTCCAACGCGGGCGGCGACGGCAGCACCAATACCTGGGTGCTGTCCACCGACGGCACGCTGCCGGCGTACGTGGCGATCCTACCTGCCACTCACTGGAGTGGCACGCTCTCCGGTCTGGCGCTGGTGGTGGAATCGGGCGAGAGCACGTTGTCCACCACCCAGGTCGAGACCTTCCCACTGGCCGACGTAACCGTGAACGCCGTGGCCGACGGCATCACCATCGATCCGACGGTGTCGTTCGGCAGCGAAGGCAGCGTCATCGACCTGAACCTGAACGCGTCCATGGCCGACCCGGTGGCTGCAACGGCGGCCATGGCGGACGGCAGCACCGAAACTACGACACTGCAGATCACCGGTCTGGGTGAACACGCGGCGTTCTATATCGACAGCACCCCGGTCACCTCGGCCAGCTATGACCAGGCGACAGACACCTACACCATAACCGGCCTGTCGCAGGACCAACTGGACAAACTCGGCTTCGTGCAGGCGGCGTCGGCATTGATCGATCAGGACGCTGGCGCCAGCGGCACACAGGTATCCGTGACGGCGTGGACGGTGGAAAGCGCCAATGGCCATGAATCCGCTCACGCGACCGACACCCTGACGGTATCCATGACGCCGGTGATGGCCACCACCGGTAACGACAACTTCATCTGGAACGGCTCGGCGATCAACGGCAGGGCGGGCGTCGACACCGTGGCGCTGCGGCATGGCGAGGATGTAAGCCACGCCGACCTGGCCAGCAAGCTAAGCAATGTCGAGGTCATCGATCTGTCGGTACCGGGCGCGAACAGCATCACCGGCGGCTTGTCGATCGCGGATGTGCTGACGATCACCGGATCGAGCAGCGGCACACTGACCATCAATGGTGATTCCGAGGACGCCGTGGTGCTGTCCAACGCAACCGAGTGGAGTACCAGCGGCACGGCGAGCGGCGGCTACGTGACCTACAGCGGCACGTCCGGCGTAACGCTGTTGATCGACGAAGACATCTACAACAACAACCACGTCACCTACGCGGCCTGACAATGAAAGCGGCGGCATACCTTGCCGCCGCGAAATTCCTCATGCCAACCGTGTTGCGCTTCACTCGTTCTGCTCGCAGCGTTGCGCTGGCCTGTCTTGCGTTTGCATTCGGCGTGAGCGTGGTCGGCGCGCAAACACTCGACGCTGCCTCCGCGCCGTTGGACATCGTTGGCGCGGTGCGCGAAGCGGTGGGAACGCATCCGGGTGTGCGCAATGCCGAGCAGTTGCGTTTGCAGGCGGACGAGGGCGTCTTCGCCGCGCGTGCGGGTTATCTGCCGCAGGTGAAGGTGGGCGTGGACTCGCAGAACACCAACTACGACAACACCAGCTACGACGATGCGCGCAACGTCTATACCGCCAAGCTGACGGTGTCGCAGATGCTGTACGACTTCGGCAAGGTCAAGAGCACGATCGGCAGGGCGAAAGCTGCCGTGCAGGCCGGCGAGGCGCAGGTACAGTTGTCCACGGATGAGGTGGCCGGTACCACTGCGCAGGCGTGGTTGGAAGTGCACTTGCAACGTGCATTGGCGCAGATCGCGCAAGAACAGCTCGATGGCGTGCGCTCGCTGGCCGCGTTGGTAGCTGAACGCGCCGCGCAGGGCGCTACCACGCGCTCGGACGTGGAACAGGCTAATTCGCGCGTCAATGCGGCGCGCTCGCAAGTGCTGGGAGCACAGGCTGAGCAATTGCGTGCCAGCCTGAATTTGATGCATCTGACCGGGCGCGATACGCCGGTGACGATCGCTGGCGAGCTGCCTCAATGGCTGGTCCACGACGCCTGTCAACCGAGTGGCAAGGACGCGGATACACCATCGGTGCGTCTGGCTGATGCGCGTCGTGACGAAGCTCGTGCCGAAGTGGACTCGGCGCGCGCGCATCGCCTGCCCACGTTGTCGCTGGATGGCACGCTCGGCCATGCGTTGAACGATCATTCGCGGTTGTACGGCGAGTACGAAAACACTTCGTCGGTCGGGCTGAATTTCTCGGTGCCGCTGTACGAAGGCGGTGGCATGCGTGCACGCGAGCGCGCAGCGCGCTATCAGTTCAACGCGGCGGAGCAAGCC
The DNA here is from genome assembly GCA_039807315.1 of Steroidobacter sp. Classification (GTDB taxonomy): domain Bacteria; phylum Pseudomonadota; class Gammaproteobacteria; order Steroidobacterales; family Steroidobacteraceae; genus Steroidobacter. The sequence continues at coordinate 3,509 of JBDHQY010000062.1, forward strand.
GCCGCGCAAGCACGGCTGGAAATGCGCCAGGGGTTTGCTGACGCGCAGACGCAAGCTGATGGTTGGGCACGGCGCGCGCCGGTGCTACAGGAACGGGTGCAGAGCATTCATGCCACTCGCGACCTGTATCGACAGCAGTATATGCAGATGGGCACGCGCTCCCTGCTCGATCTGCTCAATGCCGAGCAGGAATTCCACGCTGCGCGCATCGAACAGGCACAGGGCCTGCATCAGCAATACCGTCTGGCGGTGCTGTGCCTGTATCACACAGACCGACTGCGCCGCGCATTCGACCTGGACGGCGCTGTGGCTGGTGGAGCGGCGAAATGAGCCAGCGCGTGCAAACCGGCTGGCGTGACGCAGTGCTGATGGTGGCTGCGCACTATCAGTTGAAAGCCTCGCCCGAACACATCCGGGTAGCGGCGCGATGGAGCGCGCACACGCCGATCGAGGCGCAGGCGCGGGAGATGGCGCGTCAGGCTGGTCTGTCGTTGCAATTCGTGCAGCCGACATTGGCCGGGCTGACGCCGTGGCGTCTGCCGGTGGTGGTGCAGTTGGCAGGCGAGCAGGTGGCGGTGATCACGGGGATCGTCGAGGATGGTCTGACCCTGCTGTTCAGCGGCGACGGTGGCGCCGGGACGACCCGTCGCATCGACGAATTGCAGCCGCACGTACAGGCGCTGGCAGTGCTGCGACCGTTGCAGTCGGCACCGGATGCGCGAGTGGATGATTACATCCGTCCGGTGGAGAAGCACTGGCTGCGCAGCCTGGTGCTGGTGGACTGGCGGCCTTACGCGCACATCATGCTGGCCTCGCTGGTGGTCAACCTGATGGCATTGGCCGGCGTGCTGTTTTCGATGCAAGTGTACGACCGCGTGGTGCCGGCCCAGTCGATGCCGACATTGTATGTGTTGTTCGGCGGTGTGCTGCTGTCGATCGTCTTCGCTTGGGTGATGCGCGATGCACGCATGCGTATCACCGACGTGCTCGGAAAGCGCGCCGATCTGCGCATTTCCGACCGCGTGTTCGGTCATGCGCTGCGGGTGAAGAACAGTGCGCGGCCGCGCTCGACCGGCGGCTTCGTTGCACAGATTCGCGAGCTGGAGCCGGTGCGCGACATGCTCACCTCCACCACGATTGCCGCAGCGGCGGATCTGCCGTTTTTCGTGTTGTTCTGCGTGATTTTCTGGTCCATCGCCGGCGCGCTGGTACTGGTGCCGCTGGGTGCGTTCGTGTTGCTGCTGGTGCCGAGCCTGCTGGCGCAACCGAAGCTGCGTGCATTGGCGCAGGAAGGGATGCGCGAAGCGTCGCTGCGTAACGCAATGCTGGTCGAAGCGGTGCAGGGCATCGAGGACATCAAGGTGCTGCAGGCCGAGGCGCGCTTCCAGAATCAATGGAATCATTACAACGCGGTCAATGCCGATTCCGCGCTGCAGCTGCGCGAGCTGCTCAACAAGCTCAACAACTGGATGCAGACCGTGCAGGGCGCGGCGTTCGCGGTGGTACTTTTCTTCGGCGTGCCGCGGGCGATGTCCGGCGAGATCAGCACTGGCGTATTGGTGGCGTCGAGCATCCTGGTCAGCCGCATGCTGGCGCCGCTGTCGAGCGTGACGGCGGTGCTCAACCGCTGGCAGCAGGCGAAGATCGCCAGCCAGTCGCTGGACCAGTTGATGGAGCTGCCGGTGGACCACGCTGCCGATGCAACCCGTGTGCATCGGCCGGCGCTGCAAGGCGATTTCGAATTTCGAGACGCGGCGTTCAGTCACGACGGGCAGTCCGTCGCGCTGATCGTGAAGGCGCTGAAGATCGAGGCCGGCGAACGCATCGCGGTGCTCGGTCGCAATGGCGCGGGCAAGTCCACGCTGTTGCAGGCGCTGTCCGGACTGATGGAGCCGCGCGCCGGTTCGGTGTTGCTGGACGGCGTGGAGCTTGCTCACATCGATCCGGCTGATGTGCGCCGCGATGTGAGCTTGTTGAGTCAGAACGCCCGCCTGTTCCACGGCACCCTGCGCGAGAACCTGATGCTGGGCGCGGCGCACGCGACAGATGAGCAGATTCTGGCCGCATTGCAGGCTGCTGGCGCGTGGGGTTACGTGCGCAGGCTGCCGCTGGGACTGGATCATCCGGTGCAGGAAGGCGGTCTGGGCCTGTCCGGCGGACAGCGTCAGGGCATTTTGCTGGCCCGCACGCTGTTGCGGGAACCGCGCGTGCTGCTGTTGGATGAGCCGACCACGGCGCTGGACGATGCCGCCGAACGCGAGGTGATCACCTGCCTGCGCCAATTGCCGCCCGAACGCACTCTGATAATAGCCACGCATCGCACCGCGGTGCTGGAGGCTGTACAGCGGGTCATCGTGGTCGATGGCGGGACTCTGGTCATGGACGGTCCGAGGGACGAAGTGCTGGCGCGGTTGCGCAGCAATGGCGCGGTTCAGGCACAAGCTCAGGCACAGGTATCGAGCGGCGCCAACGCGCAGGTTGCGGCGGCAGGTCAATCGCGAGTGTTGGTACGTCGTTTGGTGAAAGCCGCGGTACCGAGCACGGATGGCGCTCGCGAAGGAGATCCTGCATGAGCGCCGATATGACACTGCAGGCGCTCGCCCGCGGCAATCTGCCGGATCTGAGCGACCTGGACGAGACCAGCGCCAGCCGCTCGACGCGCGTGGTGTGGATGGTGACGGCATTCCTGCTGGCGTTCTTCATCTGGGCGTGGTTCTTCGAGATCGACGAAGTGTCCAGCGGCACCGGCAAGGTGATTCCCAGCTCGCGCGAGCAGCTGATCCAATCTCTGGAAGGCGGCATCCTCGGCAAGCTCAACGTGCGCGAAGGGCAGATCGTCGAAAAGGGCCAGGTGCTGGCCCAGCTCGATCAGACGCGCGGCGAATCCAGCGTCGAGGAAAGCGCCGCGCGCTATCGTGCTGCGTTGGCCGCGAGCGCACGTCTGCACGCCGAGATCGAAGGCCATTCGAGCATCGACTTTCCGGCGGAGCTGGATGCCTGGCCGCAGCTGAAGAAAGCGGAAACGGCGCTGTTCCATTCGCATCGCGCCAGCTTGAACGAGACGGTGAGCGGCCTGAACCAGTCGCTGTCACTGGTACGGCGCGAGCTGGACATCACGCGCTCGCTGACGAGCAGTGGCGCGGCCAGCAGCGTCGAGCTGATCCGCCTGCAGCGTCAGGCTGCCGATCTGGAGCTTAAGATCGGTGAGGCGCGTGCCGCTTACATGGTCAGGACCGGCGAGGAATTGGCCAAGGCCGACGCCGACGTGAGGTCGCTGTCATCGACGGTGCGCGGGCGCGAGGACGCGCTGGTGCGCATGACGCTGACAGCGCCAGTGCGCGGCATCGTCAAGAACATCGACGTGACCACCATCGGCGGCGTCGTTCCGCCCAATGGTTCGGTGATGACGCTGGTGCCGCTGGATGACCAACTGCTGGTGGAGGCTCGCATCTCGCCGCGCGACATTGCCTTCATTCATCCCGGCCAGCGTGCGCTGGTGAAGGTGACGGCCTACGACTATTCGATCTACGGCGGTCTGGAGGGTGAAGTGGAAACCATCGCGCCGGACACGTTGCGCGACGAGGTGAAGCCGGAGATCGTCTATTACCCGGTGCTGGTGCGCACCCAGTCCGATGTGTTGATCGACAGGATCGGCCAGCGCCTGCCGATCGTGCCGGGCATGGTGACCACCGCCGATATCCGCACCGGCCGCAAGACAGTGTGGGACTACCTGACCAAGCCGCTGAACAAAGTGCGCGAAGCAATGCGCGAGCGTTGAACCGTGCCAGACATACCCTTGAGAGAAGATGCCATGAGCGTGATGAAATCATCGAAAGCCCTATCCATCGTCATGCTGCTGACGGGCCTGGGAGCGGGTATTGCCGCGCCGGCGCTGGCGGCGCATCGCAATCCGGTGGACAAGCTCAGTAACCCGAACTCGCTGGTGTTCACCGATGTCAGCGTGGATCACGACCAGTTCACCGAAGTGTTCGTGCGCGACGGCGCGCTGACCGAACCGAATCACTTCCGTCCGATCGTGCCGGGTCTGCAGCAGGATCGGGTTGGCTCGCTGCTGGGCGAGCCGTTGCGGCGCGGCGATGGTAAGCGCGGCAGCGAGTGGGACTACAACTTCAAGTTCGTGCTGGAGCCGTCGAAGAACTTCATCGTTTGCCAATACAAGGTGGTGTTCGATGAGCAGCAGGCCGTGCGCGAGCAGGTCTGGCGCCGCCGCCAGTGCCAGTTGCTGGCGCAGGCCGAAGCCCCATCGCCGGAGCCCGTGGCTCCGCCCGAACCGGCGCCGGTAGCCGCACCGGTGCCAGCGCCGACCGTCCTGCCGATCAAGAGCGTCAACTTCGATTTCGACAAGGCCGAGGGACGTACCGATGCCCTTGCGATCCTGGATGCGGATGTGGATGTTCTGCGTCGGTTCCCGGAGCTGCGCGTGGAAATCTCCGGTCACACAGACTTGTGCGGTTCGGCTGAGGGCAATCAGAAGCTGTCCGAGCGGCGCGCCAGAATGGTGTACGACTATCTGGTCGGCAAGGGCATCGCCGCCTCGCGGCTGGTGGGGCCGATCGGCTACGGCGAGAGTCGCCCGCTGGAACAGACGCCGCAGACGTTGCCGGCCTGCAAGAACGAGAAGAACCGCCGCACCGAATTGACCATTGTGCGCTGACGACGGCCGCCGCGGCGAAACGCCGCGGCTCGTGCCGGCCGCCGGTCGATGAACGGCAACATCGCAGCGGTGTTGCCGTTCGTAGGTGAGCCGCAGCCCGGCTCGGAAGGCGCAACTTCCGGTCACAAGCTCGGGTTGGCGAGACCCTGCAACCAGCCGCGCCGCGCGGCTGCGATACTGCCGGCGTGCTCGCCAAACGAAAAAATAGCCAATCGGCTATTTCTACCGAGTTCCAAGTGAGCAGACGGTTACACGAAGGTATCGCCGCGGTCACGCAGGCCTTGCAGCCGCAGCCTGCAGCCCGGCAGCGGGAATTTCAGGATAACGAAATAGAATTTTGCACTTGCAGCATTGCTGGCTAACGTGCGCGCCTTCGTTAGTCAGTTGGTATGTTGTAGATGCGTCAGGTGTTCTCGCTCGCCGCGGCTCTCGCCGCCGTCATTCCGTTTGCAAGCCGCGCCGCCGACGCGGTCGATGCCGCGCCCCTGAGCGGCGCTGCCGACAACAAGACGCTGGTCACCGTCGTGGTGACCGGCTCGAACATCAAGCGCAGCGATACCGAAGGCCCGAATCCGGTGCAGGTGATCTCGCCGGAGCAGCTGCAGACCTCCAGCAAGGTGACCGTGGCCGACGTGCTGCGCTCGATCTCGGCCAACACCGGCAACGCCACCAACGAGACCAGCAACAGTGGCTGGGCCGCGGGTTCCGCGGGCATCGGTCTGCGGGGCTTGTCGCAGAAGAACACGCTGGTCCTGCTCAATGGCCGGCGGCTCGCCAACTACGGCTTTCCATCCGGCGGCCTGTCGGACACGTTCGTCAACCTCAACGCCCTGCCGATGGTCGCGGTCGAGCGCATCGAAGTGCTGAAGGATGGCGCGTCAGCCGTGTACGGCTCGGATGCGGTCGCCGGCGTGGTCAACATCATCACCCGGCAGAACTTCGAAGGGCTGGAACTGGGCGGCAGCCTCGGCGTTGCCGACGAGGGCGGGCTGGAAACGCAGCGCGGCCGCATCCTCGGCGGACTGGGCGATCTGTACCAGGACGGCTGGAACGTGCTGGCCAGCTTCGAGGCCTACAACCGCGATCGCCT
>JBDHQY010000063.1:0-9249 GCA_039807315.1 Steroidobacter sp.
ATAGGTATTGACCAGGAAATCCACCCGCGCCTGCGGCACCAGGTTGCCCGAGGCCAGGCTCTCCAGCTGCCGGATGTTGTCGGAGAAGGTCACGATCTGCGGATGGCGGTCGGCCCACTTGAGCATCCAGTACTGCACCAGGAATTCCAGGTCGGCGATGCCGCCAGCATCCTGCTTCAGGTCGAACTGCCCTGCCCCGGCCTTCGACAGGTTGTCCCGCATCTTGGCGCGCATGTTGCGCACTTCGGTCCGCAGGTCGCCGCGGCTGACAGCGTTGCGCAGCACCTCGATGCGCGCCTCCTCGAAGCTCGCCCGCAATCCGGGCTCGCCGGCCACCGCTCGGGCACGCAGCAAGGACTGATGCTCCCAGGTCCAGGCTTCCTCGAATTCGTATTCGCGGAATCCCTGAATGGTCTGCGCCAGCAATCCGCGATTGCCGGCGGGACGCAGCCGCGTATCCACCTCATAGAGCCGGCCGGCGGCGCTGTGCATGGTGAGCAGGTGCACCAGGCGCTGCGCCAGACGCTGGAAAAAGACACTGTTCTCGACCGGCTGGCGCCCGTCGGTGCGCTGCACTTCGCCGCTGGAATCGTGCAGGAACACCAGATCCAGATCCGAGCTGTATCCGAGTTCCATGCCGCCGAACTTGCCATAGGCCACGACGATCATGCTGGCGGGCCCGAGCACGCCGGCTTCTGCTCCACATTGCGGAATGCCATGGCGCTGCGTGATCTGCGCCCAGGCCAGCTGCAGCGCCTCATCGACGATCAGCTCGGCGATGTCGGTGAGCCGGTCGCTGACCTTCATCAACGGCAGCCGTCCCATCAGATCGGCCACCGCGACCCGAAAAATGGCGGCACGCTGGAAGTTGCGCAGCATCTCCACCTGCCGCTCCGGATCTTCGCCCTGCATCGCGGCGCGGCGCGACAGCAGATCCTCCGTAAACTGCGCGCGGCTTGGCGGTTCTTCGATCAGGCGTTCGTCGATCAGCTCGTCCAGCAGCAGCGGATGCGACGCAACCTGATCCGCCAGAAACTGGCTGCGCGCGCATAGCTGCACCAGCCTGCGCAGCGCAATCGCGTTCTCGTTCAGCAGGGCCAGATAGACGGTTCTGCCGCCGATCATTTCCAGGATGCGCGCGATCCGACCGAAGGCGACGCCCGGCTCCGTTGTATCGGCAACATTCTGCAGGATGCGCGGCAGCGCATCGCGCAGGCGTCGGTGACCGGTTTCGTCGAGGCGCCGGTAGTAGGTCGAAGACCGCAGCTGCTCCAGCGTTTCGTGCAACGGCGCCGTATTCTCGAAACCGAGCTGCCGCAACGCCCGCTCGCGATCCTCGGCCGATCCTTCCAGATCCAGGTCCGATGCCACGGCCGGCGGCGCTTCCGCAGGACCGGCAGTCGGACCGAATACGGTCTGCGCAAAAATCCTGCCCACGCACTCGCGATGCGCCATCAATTGCGTGGCGACCTCGTCCCAGCTCGGCAGCCTCAGCGACAACGCCAACCGCTCCCGCGCTATGGCATCTGCCGGCAGCTTGTGGGTCTGCTCGTCGTTCCATTGCTGCAGGCGGTTCTCGACGATGCGCAGGAAGCGGTATGCCGCGTCCAGCTCGGCCACGGCTTCGCGGCGCAGCCGCCGCTGCCCGATCAGCAAGGGCAGGACGGCCCTGAGCTCGCGGCTCTGCAGTCGCCGGTCGTTGCCGCCGCGCATGAGCTGGAAGGCCTGCACGATGAACTCGATCTCGCGGATGCCGCCCGGACCGAGCTTGATGTTGTCGCGCAGCTCGCGCCGCTCGACTTCCTTGGCGATCATGGCTTTCATGTCGCGCAGCGACTCGAACACGCCGAAGTCCAGGTAACGCCGATAGACGAATGGTCGCAAGGTCTCGTCGTAGAGCGCAGCGAAATGCTCCTGCGCCGTAATGGCCCGCGCTTTGACGTACGCGTAACGTTCCCAGTCGCGGCCATGCTGTTGCAGGTAGTTCTCGAAAGCGCCGAAGCTCACTGCGATGCGGCCGCTGTCGCCGAACGGTCGCAAGCGCAGATCCACTCGATACACGAAGCCGTCGACCGTCGGCGTCGCCAGCAGCTGCGTGATCTTCTGTCCGAGACGCAGGAAGAACTCGGCATTGTCGACGGCGCGCGTACCGTCGGTCTGGCCTTCTTCCGGGTACAGGAAAACCAGGTCGATGTCCGAGGAATAGTTGAGCTCGCGGCCGCCGAGCTTACCCATGCCCAGGATCATCAGCGGCTGCGGCTCGTTGCTGATCTCGCTGCGCGGCGTGCCGTAACGGAGCGTCAGCTGCTCGTACATGCATCGATACGCAAAGTCGATGCACGCATCGGCCAGCGCCGACAGATCGCGCAAGGTCTCGTCCAGATCCGCCCAGCCGGCGATGTCGCGCCAGGCGATGCGCACCATGTGACGTCGGCGAAAATGCCGCAGTTCCGCCATCAGCTCCGGCTCGGCCGTGGCCGTCACCTGCCGCCGCAAATCCTCGCCGATCCAGCCCTCCGGCGCCGGCTCCAGCAAGCGGCCGTCTTCGACGAGCCGCGTCAGCAACTGCGGATCGCGAATGCAGCTGACTGCGACGAACTCGCTGCCAGCCCAGACACATGGCAACGATTCGGCAAGCGACGGCTGCTCGAGAACGGCCGACCAGCCGGTTTCGTCCTGTGCGCGCGCTGCGTGCAAGCGCTGGCGTGCCGCCGTCAACAGTCCGATCGCAGTCGGCGCAGGAGGGGTCTCGGAACTCATCTTGGATTCGTCTCGCGCGCGGCAACGGCGCTCATGGCTGTCCAAACCCCATATTAGCCGGGTGCGGTGGAACTTTTCCGCCTTCGGACGTTGTGCCGCGCCGGGATTTTTTGCCGGCCCGAACCCCGTTGCGACCCGGCCATCGTTCATGGAATACAGAAGCGATCGGCTTCTTTGCGCACGACGGAGGCAACCATGTCCCATCCGCTGCCCTCGGGCCGTCATTCCAGCGCTCTGGCACGCTCCGGCCCGGCCACTGCCGTCATCGGCGTGCACCTGCTCATCGCCTATCTGCTGTCGGTCAGCATGGGCATGATCCGGGCGCCGGAATTCGTGCAGCCCATCGTCGCCAACTTCATACCGGAGCCCCGCACGCGCGCGCCGGAGCCGCTGCCGCCGCAGGAGCCGGTCATCGACAGCGCGCTGGATCCGATTGTCCAGCCCATGCCGGTGATCACGTCCGAAGACCCGATGGTGCCGGTGGCGGAGATCCCGATGCCGCCGTCGCAAAACGCGATCGAGGCAACGGCAACGCCGCCTGTACGACCGCCCATCGCGGCTCAGAGCCTGCAAATCAGTCGGCGTGTGGATCCGACCTATCCGCCCTCGGCGCGCCGCGCCGGTGAAGAAGGCAGCGTCCAGCTTCGCATCCTTGTCGATGAACGCGGCCTGCCCGGTGAAGTGCAGATCGTGAAGAGCAGCGGCTTTGCACGCCTGGATCAGGCCGCCATCGAAGCGGTGCGCCGCTGGCGCTTTGTTGCGGCCAGCAACGGCAGCCAGCCCGTGGTCGCGTGGACGCAGGTGGCCATCACCTTCCGGCTCACTGGATAGAACGGTTGAGGACGTTCTGATTTATCCGCCATTCCGGCGCGCAGCCTGCTCCGGCCCGGTGGGAGCGGGAGTCCATCCTGGTGGTGCGGATGGATTCCCGCTTACGCGGCAATGACCAAAAACAAGTGTGTGGATTTCGCCGGACACGAATGGCTGGAGCAGACTCTGCGTGCCGAGATGCAGACGACCGCCAGGATGGAAGCCACGACCAAGGAATAACCACACGGACGCCGAAGCTGTAGCCAATCCTGCTACGCATCGACCGGCGCCGCGCTGACCTGGCGCGTGTGTAAGTCTCGCTGCATTTACTAGATACCTTGATCCGCCCGCGATCCACGCGCTGCACTTGCTGAATCCCTCGTCCGCTCACATAGTCGGCGCATGACCGCTCCCGCCGATCCTGTCGCCTCGTTCGCGAAACTTCTGGACGCCAGCCGCAATACCGTCTTCTTCACCGGCGCCGGCATCAGCACCGAATCCGGCATTCCCGATTTCCGCAGTCCCGGCGGCGTGTGGAGCCGGATGCAGCCCATCTACTTCCAGGATTTCGTCGCCTCGGAGCAAACGCGTCGCGAAGCCTGGCGACGACGCTTCGACAATCACGACGGCTGGGTCGGCGCGCAGCCGAACAGCGGTCACTATGCAGTCGCCGATCTCATCGGCCGCGGCCGGGCAAGCGCGGTGATCACCCAGAACGTCGACAACCTGCACCAGGCCTCCGGCGTACCGGAGGAGAAAGTGATCGAACTGCACGGCAACGCGACTTATGCAACCTGCCTGAGCTGCCAGACGCGCCTCGAGCTCGTCGCCATCGAAAAGCAATTCCTCCAGACCGGCACGGTGGCACCGTGTGCACGCTGCGGCGGCATCATCAAGTCAGCCACCATTTCCTTCGGCCAGCCGATGCCGGCGCTGCCCATGCAGCGCGCGCACGAAGCCAGCATGCAGTGCGATCTTTTCGTGGTCCTCGGCTCGTCGCTGTCGGTCTTCCCGGCCGCGGACTTTCCGTTACGCGCGCGCCAGAACGGCGCGGCTCTGATCATCGTGAATCGCGACCCGACGCAAATGGACGAGATCGCGGACGTGGTGATTCATGCCGGCATCGGCGCCACGTTACAGGCCGTCATCGCGACATCCTAGCCATGGAGGCTCAACGGGTTGTTCCTGTTGCGACTCGGGCGGTCGACGGGAACCTGCCAAGCCCATGAGGTCGCTGCCGGCTGTAACCCCGGTTAAGCCGGCAGAGCAGCGGCAAGTTGGCGAACGATCGCTGCTCGCCCGACGACGGCGCTCACTTCGTCACCAGGATCCTGCGGAACGGTTCGGTCGTTTCGTCACGCAGTCCACCGTCGGCCGCCACGATGAACATCGCGGCCATGTTGCGCTCGCGCGCCAGGGCGTACCCGGCTTCGGCACCGAGCACGTTCAGGGCCGTGGTCCATGCATCCGCCTGCAAGGCGGTGCCGGTCGCGACCACCACGGAAGCCAGATCGTGCTCCACCGGCCGCCCGGTTCGCGGATCGATGGTGTGCGAGTAGCGATGCCCGTTGCGCACGATGTAGTGACGATATTCGCCGGAGGTGGTTATCGACAGGTCGTCGAGCTGTACCACGGCATAGGGTTCCTGCTCAGTCTCGATGGGTCGCTCGACCGCAATGCGCCACACCTGGCCTCGTCCGTTGCGGCCGCGCGCGCGCAGCTCGCCGCCGAGATCGATCATGAAATTCCCGATGCCCATCGAAGCAAAGCGCGAGGCCAGCAAATCCACCGCGTAGCCGGCCGCGACCGCATTCAGGTCGATGGTCAGTTCCGGGATCTCCTTGCGCAGCGCCGCCGGGGACATGCGCACCTGCAGCTTGCGATAGCCGGTGTGCGCCAACGCTTGTTCGACCTCGGCATCCGAGGGCAGCTCCGCGTGCTCGCCCGCCGGCCCCATCCCCCACAGATTCACCAGCGGCGCGACCGTGATGTCCAGCGCTCCGTGCGAAAGCTCGCTGACCTCGAGCGCCGCGCTCACCACGTTCGCCATGTCTTCGGAAACCTCGAACCAGTCGGTCGAGGTCGAAGCATTGAAGCGCGACAAGGTGGAGTCGTCGCGATAGCCGGACATGTCCAGGTCGATGCGCGCCAGCACATCGTCGATCGCAACACGCACGGCGTTGGCGTCGACTCCGGCCGGCGGCGCGGCCACCTTGACCGAGTAAGTGGTACCCATGGTCGGGCCGGAGAGCGCAATCTCCGGAGTGCCGGCAGGCGGCGCACAGGCAGCGAGCGAGACACAGGCCACGGCGATAACGACCAGCGAAGGCATGGAATTCTTTATGCGCATCGCGCGAGATTAGCTCATCCATGCCGTGGGATGCGCGGATCAGTGACGCGCAGTCTGCGGGGGGCTGCGGCAGAGTGTCATCGTCGACGTTCCGCTTCTACGACGAACAATTACCCGGCTGCTCCCGTGATGCCACGAGGTCTTCCATGCTTTTCGCAGGGCACTCCTCGCGCCGGATTTCGCTGTCGTCGGCGGCCGGCGGCTGCAATGCCACTCCGCCGACGTGGACCGGCGGCCGCGCTGGAAGCGGTGGATCGATGGTTGGCGAATGTGCTGTGGCGCGAATCGTCGAGCCACCCGTTGCGGCGCCGATGTCCTTTGGCGGCGCGGCGTCCATCGCCGAACGATTCAGCAGGACGGCCAGCAGGAAGCTGATCGAGATCAACATCCCGCCAACGACTACACCTCGGTCCATCGCCTGGGACTCCCGTGATCGCACGACGCCTCCTGACGTGCACGACAGTAGCGGCGAAGAGTAGTGGCGCCGCTCCGAGCTGTGACTTGGCCTTTCGGGCAGGGCAACACTCTTGGAACACAGCACCCGCCGCAGGTGATCGACGGATATATGCCCGCGCAGCACGCCGGATGGGCTGTAGAAGAAATAACGTCGCCACGACGACGGTCGACAAGCCGCGGGGCCGCGGCTACCCTTCAGTGAGTTCATCCCGACAGGAGTCCCAGGTGCTCGCCGTTCGTGTGCCGCGCGTCCTCACCGTTCTCGGTGTGCTGGCCATCTGCCTCGGCGCCAGCACCGACTCCTGCAGCCTGAGCAACATCGGCGGCGGCAGCGGCGACAATCCCAGCTTCGTGACGGAGCTGCGGCTGCAGGACCTCGACGGCCGGGTCACCGACAGCTTTGCCCGCAACGACACCATCACGCTGGTGCTGACGGTGCGCAACCGCCTGAACACCACCGCCACCATCCAGTTTCCCACCGGCCGCCAGTCGGATTTCGTGGTGGTGCGGCAGAACACCAACGACGTGATCTGGAAATGGTCCAGCGACAGAACCTTCCCGCAGACCCAGAGCGAGCTGGAGTTCGCCGCCGGGCAGAGCCGCAGCTTCAGCTTCGACTGGAATCAGCTGGACGACAGCGGCAACCCGCTGCGCAGCGGCGACTACGAAGCCCGCGGCGTGCTGGTGTATTCCGACTTCGACGGCAATCCGCTCAAGTCTAATCCGCAGGGCTCGACCTTGGTACGGTTCACGGTGCGCTAGACTCCGGCTCATGGCCCGTCTACGTCACGAACATCTGATCCGCATCAACGATGCCTCGATCGCGCCATCGCAGTGGCTGAGCCGCAGCCAGCTCTGGGAAGGCCTGCTGCACACGGTGCTGGCGCCGCAATCGCTGGACCAGTCCATCGATGCGGCGAAGGTGCTGGAGCAATCCGCCGGGGTGTTCCGCCGCGAGATCCGTCGCGGCGGCCTGACCCTGGTCGATGAGGCGGAGCTGGTGACCGACGAGAGCGTCGTCATCCGCTGCGACTCGCAAGGGAAATTCGGCGGCAGCACCTTCACCATGCGCATCGAGGAACCGGAGCCCCGAATGCTGTTCGTCCGCTTCGTCTACGAGCTGTTCGGACTGGAGGAAGAACGCACCGAAGAAGAAGACAACGCGCGCCGCTCGGCCTATCAAACCCTGGACGTGGAACGGATCCGCGAAGCCCGCCGTCACGCCGGCCGCGCCCACTGAACACCCTTCGCCTGCCGACGACCAATGCCCGGCAGGCAAACGCAGATCTATCTCACTGCAATCTCCGCGCACCGCGAAGGCACCTCGGCATTGCGGGCGGGAGCCCATCTTCTGCGGATGGATTCCCGCCCGCGCGGTGACGCCGAGATCGGCATCGGATCAGTAAAAGATGTGATTGACCACCTGCAGCACTGCGCCGGTTGCGATGGCCGCCAGCACCACGTCGTTATCCACACGCACCCAGTGATAGCCGCGCGGCGGACTATGCAGGCGATAAGCGCCGTAGTCGCGGATCACGTAGCGCGGTGCGTAGTAGGCCACCGGCAATCGATCGCCGCTACGCCATGAGTAGTAGCGATAGCCCTGCGGCCGGTAGTAATGGCCAACGCGGTAACGGACCTGACTGCGATAGTAGGGATAGTGACGATGGTCGCTATAGCGAGGCTCGCGAACATCGCGTCGATGGCCGGCGCGCCGATCGTTGTCGCGCTGGCCGCGGTAATCGGCGCGACTGTCGTGGCGATCGTACTTGCCGTACGTGCTGCTGCCACGATCTCGGCGATCATGATCCTTGCCAGCGGCGTGGGCCGTGGCAGTCAGGCCCAGCATCAGGGCGAGGGCGAAAGCGGCAGGAATCTTGTGGTTCATCTGAAGTCTCCTTGCAGCCCGCGAAACAATGCGGTGCCGGACTGCGATGCCACTATCTGCCGAAGATACTGATTGCCTGCTGAATGATTCGAGTCAGCTACGGTTCAGTTCGCGAACGTCAGGTACTGCCGCAGCAGCTGTTCGATGCAGCGCGCCGTGTCTTGTGCTCGCGCCGGCTCCCATGGGCCTCGCGGGGACTCCGCCATGTAAGTGCGTTGCGACAGTTCGAGCTGCACTGCATAGACGCCCGCGGCGGGATTGCCGTATCCCTTGGTGATGTAACCGCCTTTGAAACGGCCATTCAGCACGGCCGAGAACTGGCCGCCGTTCTGCACCGTACGCAGCAGCGCCTCGGCGATCTCGCGCGGACAGGCAGCGTCATCGCGAGTGCCCAGATTGAATTCCGGCAGCTTGCCTGCGAACAGGCCCGGTATTTCGCTGGCGATCGAATGCGCATCCCACAACAGCGCGCGACGGTGCTCGGTCTTGATTCGAGCCAGCTCCTCGGCGATGCACCGATGGTACGGCTGCCAGTACTTCTCGACGCGCACACGAATTTCATCGTCGCCGGGCACCGCGCCCTGCTGGTAGAGCGGCTCGCCGGCGAAAGTTGTCGTCGGGCACACCGGCGAAGTGGGATCGGATGGGTACAGTGCCGCTGAGTCCGCGGCGCGATTGAGGTCCACCACATAGCGCGAGAAATTCGCCTTGATGATGGAAGCACCGAGATCGCGGGCGAACGCGTACAGCTGATGGACGTACCAGTCTGTATCGGGCAGCTCGCGCGCAACAGGGGTAAGCCGCTGCAGGATTTCCGGAGGCACTTCCGTGCCCGCATGCGGAATGCTGATCAGCAGCGGCGCGGAGCCGCGATGAAATTCATAGATGGACATCCGTTACCCCTTCGTCAGCGCGGCGATGGTGCGGCGGTAGCCGGCGGCGATCGGCCCTTCGGCAAAGTGCCTGCCGTCCTGCACCAGCCAGC
>JBDHQY010000064.1:0-9002 GCA_039807315.1 Steroidobacter sp.
GTCACGCAGGCGACGCTCGGCAGCGCCACGGTCTCGTGGCTGGCGCCCACCGAGAACACCGATGGCAGCGCCATCGTCGATCTGGCCGGCTATCGCATCGTCTACGGCACCAGTGCCTCGGCGCTGACCCAGACGATCGAAGTGGCGAATCCCAGCCTCACCACCTACGTGATCGACGGGCTCACCTCGGCGACCTGGTACTTCGCCGTCAAGGCCTACAATTCGGCCGGCGCGGAGAGCTCGCTGTCGAACGTCGCCAGCAAGACCATTCCATGATCCGCGCGTAACCGCCCCGGTCCGCACGACCGGGGCCGGTTGCGCCGTTGGTCGCCTTGACCGACGTTGCATCCCGCCTTGCAATTTCCTCATCGCAGGGTGACTGCGCCCGGCCTGCCGGTACGTTTAGAATCCGACGCATGAGCCGCCCGCACCGGCATTCCGCGGCGAGGACCAATCGATGAGCCAGGCTCCCATCTCGCCGCTGGGGCGGTTGCTGCACCGGGTCGCGCCGATCGAAGTGCGCGAAACGCCGGCGGTGGTCGCGGCTTTCTGCCTGTTCTTCTGCGTCATGGGCGGGTACTTCGCGGTGCGCCCGGTGCGGGAAACGGTCGCCACGATGCTGGGTCGCGAGCGGGTCGCCGATCTTTTCATCATCACCTGGATCGCCGCCGTCGCCATCGTGCCGCTGTACGGCGTGATCGTGGCGCGTTTCCGGCGCACCATTTTTCTCCCCTGCACTTACGGCTTCGTGGCGCTGGCGCTCGCCCTCATCGGTCTGGCGCTGCGCGGCGAACAGATGAACATCCTGGTCGGGCAGTTTTTCTACGTCTTCATCAGCGTGTTGAATCTGTTCCTGATCTCGATGTTCTGGAGCTTTCTGCTGGAGCTGTTCGACAGCGGCCAGGCCAAGCGCCTGTTCGGTGTGATCGCTGCCGGCGGTACGGCCGGTGCGCTGCTCGGCCCGCTGATTGCGGACCTGAGCGTCACCCGCATCGGCAACAGCGGTGTGCTGTTCGTGGGTGCGGCGCTGTTTTTCCTGGCCATTGTGGCGCAGCGGGTGCTGCTGGGAATCTGGCACGAGCGCTCGCCCGCCACGGCCACGCCGGCCGACCGGGAGCGGCCGATCGGCGGCAATCCTTTCGCCGGTTTCACGCTGGTGCTGCGTTCGCCGTATCTGCTCGGTATCGCACTGTTCGTGGTGCTGCTGGCTACCGTCAATACGCTGCTCTACTTCGAGCAGCTGCGCCTGGTCGAGGCGGCGTTCGCGGACACCACCGAGCGCACCCGCCTGTTCGCGCGGCTGGACTGGATCGTGCAGAGCCTGACCATCCTGTCGCAGATCTTTCTGACCGGGCGCATCGCCAAGAGATTCGGCGTCACGGCGCTGCTGACCGTGGTGCCGACCGTGCTGGTGTTCGGCTTCCTGTGGCTGGCTGCCAGCGGCACGCTCATGGTGCTCATCGTCGTATTCGTTTTCCGGCGCGCCAGCGAATACGCCTTCATCCGTCCGGGTCGCGAGATGCTGTACAGCCCGCTCGATACCGAAACCAAGTACAAGGCCAAGAATGTCAACGACGTGCCGGTGTACCGCGGCGCGGACGCCCTGGCTGCCCAGGTCAACAACGGGATCGTCGCGGCCGGATTCGGCGCGGCGGCGGTGGCCCTGCTCGGTGCCGTGGCCGCAGCGCTGTGGGCAGCGGTCGGCTGGTGGCTGGGCCGGCGCTTCGAGTCCGATGCCGCTGCTGCCCGTGCCGACACTTCCGTCGCCGCTCGCAGCTGACGGAGTGAACCGACCGAACCCTCAGGCTTAGGCAGCTGCCTGGCTGGCGTTGATGTGCCGCCGTTCCATTCGGCTTCATGCAGTTGCCGGCGTGACAGAGCGGATGCGGCAGCGACGCTCCAGACGTATTGGCCACCCCGGAAATCCGGGTAGGCGGTGGTTGCAAGTCAGCGCACGCGCCCCTGGGCTCAGGCTACGGCCGGTTGCCCGCGGCTTCACGGGAGAACGTTTCAGTATTTGTCGCGTCCGGCGCTTGTACCTGGCGGGGCCTGGGAACTGCTGGACGAGCTCACGGTTGTGCCACCGGCGACGAAGTCACTGACCTCCCGCGCCACCACGGCCAGGTCGGGCAGGGCTAGCTCGAATTCCCGATCGATGTCCCTTGCTGCCGCAAGCCAGCGCTGTGCCTGTGGCGGGTCGTCTGCATCGATGGCGTGCCGCGCCTGATCCAGAAGACGTGTGCCGAGATCCGTTGCGAGGATCTGGCTGATGGTTTCGTTTTCACCCTGCAGCCGCGCCTGCCGTAAGTAGAACGCAGCGCTGTCGTTGGCGGGTTCGACGAATTCTTTCGAGGCAATGCGCGCTCGCGCCAGATCGATGTTCGGCGTGCTGCGGGCCTGCCTGGCCGCTGGCCTCTCCTTGGCCATTGGCGTTTTGGCCGATGCTGCGCGCGACAATGCCAGAAGCCGTTCGCGAAGCGATTCGAGTTGCGGGTAGTCGGGTTGCGCTGCCTGCAGGGCTGTGAGTGCCCGGGCCGCAGCAGGCGCATCGCGCAATTGCAGGGCTTCGGCGACCTGCGCCGCAAGCTCATCGGCCGTTCGCGGGTCCGCAGCTCGAGTCATTGACGCCGATGCAGATTCTCCGATGACGCTCTGCGAAGTCGGCGACCCGACAGAACGCGAAAAGAACCAAACGGCGGTCAGCGTCAATGTGATGGCGACAGCGGCAGCAGCGAGCAGCGGGTTGCGATTCGCTGGCCGTGTCGGTTGCTTGACCGTCGTCATTGCCGGCGACGCGTTGGCTGCCAGCTCGTGATGACGCCGCGCCGCCGCACCGAGAAATTGAGTCGCCCGTGCCGGAGACACCGGCTTGTGCAGAAAGCGATAGATGCAGCCGGAGCTGATCAAGGTAATGATCGAGCCTTGTTCCCTGCGTGCGCCGGTTGCCAGCAATACCAGCTCGGGGAACTGCGCCTGCAGACGCTCGAACAGTGCGGCCGCAGCGTTGTGCGCCGCCTGCAGGTCGACGATGAGCACGCCGCAATGACCACTGACCAGCAATTCGACCGCTGCGTCCGCGGACGGTGCATGCCATATCGCGTGCTCGACGTCTGCGGCGTCCCGCAAGGTCAGCAGCAGAGAGTCGTCGTTGCTGAGAACGACGACGTCCACGGCGCGTCCGAGGAGCGCTCCGCCTGTGTGAAGAGTGGCGGGATTTGCGTCGTTCTGCTGGCGCTGCATTGCGTCGATCGATCAGGCGCCGGGGCGATGCAAGCTCGAAGCCGGTCGCGCAGCGCCTGCCGGATTCACTCCAGGCAGACCACCAGCTGCGCCGAATGGCTGCGCCAGTTGATGGGAATGACGAACGAGCGCGTGTTGTCCGGCGTTACCACCTTGTCCGGTTCGCCGGCCACTACGGTCGGTACCGAGATCATGAAATCCTTGCCGAAATCGCGGCGCGCGTTGCCGGAGATGGTGTTGGCGACCTCACCCACCAGATCGCACATGTTTTCCT
The DNA here is from genome assembly GCA_039807315.1 of Steroidobacter sp. Taxonomy (GTDB): domain Bacteria; phylum Pseudomonadota; class Gammaproteobacteria; order Steroidobacterales; family Steroidobacteraceae; genus Steroidobacter. Next base: position 3,515 of record JBDHQY010000064.1, read on the forward strand.
GGGTCAGCTCGGTTTCGCCCATGCGCATCAGCATGACAGTGAGCATGGGGCGCGAAGCGGTGAAATACACCACGCCGCGGCGCTTGCCGGCGATGTTGATCATGCCCGTGAATTCCTGCACTGCGGGCTTGCCCTCCTGCACGATATAGGGCGAGCCGACCGACGCCGGCTGGTTCGCGGCGGTGGCGAAATAATGCGTGGTGCCTTCGACGAAGGTCTCCAGTTCGACTTTAGTCATCATTGCCCGCGCCCCTCAGCAGCTCCTCCAGCGCTTCGGTGAGCTGACGATCGGTGAACGGCTTGCACAGAAAGCCGTTCGCTCCTTTCTTCAAGGCTTCGATGGCGGTGGCTTTGTCGGACAGCGCCGAGATCACCAGGATCAGCACGTCAGGCTTGATCTTCACCAGGTTCTCGACGCATTCGATGCCGTCCATTTCCGGCATCGTCAGGTCCATGGTGACGACGTCGGCGGGTTCCTTGCGAAACGCCTCGACCGCCAGCTTGCCGTTTGCGGCCGTCGCAATGACCTGCAGACGATCGATCTGCAGCTCGCGCTCGATCTTGCGACGGATTATGTTCGAATCGTCGCAAATCATGAGCTTGAGCCTGCCGTTCGTCAACGGCTGCGACTTTGCGTTTGCCAGCGCCATGTCAGTCCTCTTGGAGCTCTTGCCTTCTATGGTTCAAGCGGCGACGGCGCGTTGCACCGCCGGCAACCAGATCTTGAATTTGGAGAAGCGACCGTCCGCCGAAGCCAAGCCGACGCGGCCGCCGAGCTCGGCGACCAGGATGCGCACCAGGTCCATGCCGGCACCGCGGCCGGCGTCGGTGGTCACCTTGTCGGCCGTCGAGAAGCCCGGACGGAAGATCAACGCCATGGTCTGGCGCGGGTCGAGCATCGCGGCCTGTGCGGGAGTGATCAGGCCGCGTTCCACCGCGACTTCCTTGATGCGATCGAGCTGCAGACCGCGGCCGTCGTCATGCACGATGAGCTCGAAGCCCTCGACGCCGCGCTCGGTGAACTCCACGCTCAGCAGGCCGGTCTCGGCCTTCTGTGCCTGGATGCGCTGTTGCGGCGTTTCGATGCCGTGTACGACGGCGTTGCGCACCAACTGAATGGTGATGTCCTTGACGGCGCGCTTGTACGTGTCCGGCACCTGATCCAGGCCCGAGCACTTGACCGTAACCTGCTTGGAATGTGTCGAAGCGATGCGGGCGGCGAGCTCCTCGAGCGTGCGTTCCAGCGCGCTGCTGGTTTCTGCTTCGAGCGGCGATTGTTGCTGCATCGCCTGCATCTGCATGGTCTGATCGTGTTTGCCCGCCAGCCAGGCATTGACCTTGGAAGCCTCGACCTCGCCGCCTGCCGCACGCCGCGCGGCGATGGCCTGGTGCAGGTCGACCAGCCGGCCCAGCATTTCGCGGACCTGTGCCAGGTGATTGAACAGATCGTCGAGCTTGACCACCAGCGGCAGGAAGTCGCTGCCCGACAGCGACGGCCGCGCCTTCAGGTCGCTCAAGGATTCCTCGAAGGCATGCGCGCGCTGTTCCACGGTCTTCAGGCCGAGTGCCGAGGCTTCGCCCTTGACCGCATGCACCTGCCGATAGATGCCGTCGATCTTGGCACGGAACGCCGCTTCCTCGCGGGCCGGCTCTTTCAGAATCGAATTCACCATCTTCAGCGACACGTCGGCATCGGTGAGGAAGCCCGTCAGGCTGTCCGGTTCGACGTGCAGGATGCGCAGCAGCAAGTCGAGCTGAGCCTGCGCCTTCTCCTGCGATTCCTGCAGCTCGCGCGACAGCATCACGCGCTTGGTGACGTCGTTCACTGTCACCAGCAGATGCGAGAGCGAGCCTTCGGATTTGACGCGGTTGAAATCGAATTCCAGGTAGTGCGTGTCGAAGCCGCCGGCCGGATTGTCGAAATGCACTTCGACCTCGCTCAGCGGATTGATGGTCTTGACCAGCTTCTCGTTGACGCGCTCGCCCCACAGCAGCGACACGTAATCCATCGCAGTCCTGAGGGTCTTGTCGGGGACGATTTCCTGCAGCAGCTGATCGAAGGCCAGGCCTTCGAACTGCTCGCGCCGGAAGATGGTGTTCAGCGCCAGCGAGCGCTCGCTGCCCAGCTTCATGTCCTTGTCGAGCAGGAACAGGCCTTCGTTCACCGTGCGCAGAATGTCCGCCGTTTCCTTGCGGGCACGGTTCGAGACGAACTCTTCCTTGCGCAGGTTGCGCGCGAAATAGAAGAAGATGGCGCCCAGCAGCAGCAACGAGGCGACCATGCCGCCGACCTGGATGCCACGCAGCAAGCGGGCCTGACTCTGGCTATCTTCTTCGACCAGCGATGCCAGACCGGCGGCACTGCGCGACAACTGCTCATGGGAGGCCGCGCCGAATTCGTTCAGATCGACCAATGCTGCCTGCAGGCGCCGTCCCCGCGGGCTGAGCTGGGCTTCTGGGGCGCGCACGACAGGCTGCGTGGCGGCGTTCTTGTCAGTGGCGGTGAGCGGCTCGGCTGCTTCGGTCTGATAGGGCGAGCCCGAGAAGCGCAGCACCGGATCGAGCTTGTCCTTGTAGCCTTTCCACAGCGCCTGGCTGTTCGCGATCTGGGTTTTCGCTGTGGGAGTCAGCAGCGCCGGCAACACCATGGATGCGCCGTTGCTGTCGGAAACCATGCCCCCGTCGAGTGCCAGCAGGGCGCGATCGTACGCGGCGGCATCCTTGCGCATGCTTTCGATGACGGTATCGATCGGTTGACCGGCCTGCAGCCGCGCCAGGATGTCGGTGGAGCTGCTGAAGATGGCCGGCGGCCGCGCCTGCTGCTGTGCCAGCAGATTCACGCCGACCACGTTCTGCGCGACGCGATCGACCTTGACATGATTCACGGCCAGGATGATGGCGATGAACAGCAGAAAGCCGGTGATCGCGAAGACAATTCCCTTGTACCGACCCAGATCTAGCATGCCCATGGACGATTCCCCTGTGACCTTCGAGTTCCCTGCGTGGCTGCGTGAGGCGCACGCCGCAAGGCTCGCCGCCGCTGCATGTTTTCCGCGGGCAGCAATGAACGCAAGCGCTGGCCTGCAGTGCTGTCCGCCTATATGACAATAAGCCCATACCGGACGCGCGAACCAGTTCCCGTTTTTTAAAGCGCCGGAATTTGCGCCAGTTCAAAGTTTTCGGCACGGAACCGGCCGAACCGGCAGGAAAACGCCGTGTCGCGGCATCCGGCAAAAGACCAGGGCGGGTATTTCCGGCAGCCACGGTGGGGCAGCCGCAGTCCTTATCAGCGTCGTAGGGGCCGGCTTTGGGGCGCGTGACCCCTGTGCAACAAGGACTGTTCGGCGCGTGGAGTTGTGCCGTTGAAAGCTTGTCCGGCGGCCATTTAGCTGACGCAACCGCTGTCTCGTTTCCGAGACAGCTGATTTTTTTGTTGATTGGGCAAAGGGTTGCGGCAATCTCGAGCGTGTCGGAGGCTCGACAACGCAGCCTGTCCGCGTTCATGATGCCGACGCAGGGGATCTTGCATTCAACGCAACGGGTCGACGGTCGGGCCTCAACAGCCACGGCGACGGCGCTGCACCACCGGTGGGACATGACCAGAAAAATAGAATTCCAGTCTCACGTCGCCGTCGCTCAGCGCCCGGCTCTGGAAGCGTTGGTTTTCTTCAATTCCTGCCAGGAGCGCGTTGCTTCCTGTATCGCCGATGCCGTGGAAACTTTCGGTGCGCCGGAGATCGTCGCGGCTCGAGACCGTCTGCGCGTGCAGATCGCGGATCAGCCGGATGTGCAGTCGCTGTTTGCGGTCGAGAGGGGGACGGGCCGGCCGGTGGGCGTTGCTGTCTATGTGCGTCCCGATCTGGAGCACATCACGGTCATGCATCTGAGCATTGCCGCGGAATATGCCAGCGGTGGGCCCCGTTCGGACGAGCAGTTGTTGCTGCGCCTGCTGCGAGAAGTGCGGCGCTCGACGCGACGCATGAAGGGCGTAAGGCGGCTCGAGCTCTACTATGTCAAAGGCCGCAACGTGGCGAGCCGCTGGCGTCCCATCGCCAAGGCCACTGCGTAAGCAGCGCCCGTCGAACCGTTGCGGTTCGCGGGCAGCCCTGCCCGATTTCTCCGCCGCTGAATCCGTAGCGTGAAGGTGCTGGCGCCGCATTCGGCGCCGGTTTATAAAACGGCGCATCCTTGGGCGCTGGCGTTGCTCGTGACTGACGATCGGTCGTCCATCAGAAAGGTTTTTGCTGCCCGCGCAGGCGGCCTGGCGAGCTTGATCGCGCTGGGTGCCTGGCTGGGGTTCCTGCTGGGTTTTGCCGGGCGCTGGGCTTGGCCGTTCGATCTGCTGGCGAACTTCCGGCTGCAATACGCAGTGTTGCTGGCATTGTCGGCGCTGACGCTGGTGCTGCTGCGTCGGCCGCGTATGGCGGGCTTCGCCTGCGGCGGCGCGTTGCTCACGACTGTCTCGATCATCGGCTATACGGGTTGGCATTCGCAGCCGGCTCAGGCAGCTTCCGGCGAATTCCGCTTCGTCACCTTCAACGTGTTCTATGCCAACGAGGATCTCGCGCGCATCGGCGAATATCTCGAAGCCATCGATGCCGACGTGGTGGCGCTGCAGGAGATGAACGCGATGCAGGCGCGCCAGCTCGCCACGCACCTGCCTTCGTATCCACATGCTTACCTGGGTGCGGCGCATCGTTACGGCGCCGTCGTTTTCAGCCGCTGGCCGATCGAGAAAGGCGAGATGCTCGAGCTGATTCCGGGCGGCGCGCGCGTGGCGCGGGTCGTGATCGATTGGCGCAGCGGACCGGTGACAGTGCTGGGTACCCATCTGCACTGGCCGATGAGTCCCGCCAGCGCCCGCCAGCGCAATGCCGAGCTCGAGCAGCTCGCAAAGCTGGCGCTGCATATTCGGGGGCCGGTGCTGGTCGGCGGTGACTTCAACATCACGGCCTGGTCACCGTATTTCCGTAGCGCCGTGGAGGATTCCGGTCTTCAGGACTGCGCTCGCGGCCGGGGGCTGATCGCTACCTGGCCGACGTTGCTGCCGTCATTGGGCATCCGCATCGACCATTGTCTGGCAAGCCGTGACTGGAACGTGGTGGGCGTACGTACCGGTCCCGCGCTGGGCTCGGACCACTATCCAGCGGTCAATGATCTGGAATTGAAGCGCCGCGCCGGTTGAGCGTGGTTGCGGTGGCAGCGCCGGCTTGCGCGAGCCGGCCGGTCGGGTGCGGCGCTGCGGACTATTCGACGATTCGCCGGATGATGTAGCCGCCCGATTTCTGATCCGGCTCCAGCTCCAGGAGCTTGCGCTGCCGCGCGTCCTCCAGCAGGTCGCTGAAGGTGCGGAAGCCGTAGTAGGTCTCGTTGAAGCCGGGATTGCGGCGCTTCAAGGTCTGCTTGACCATCGAACCCCAGATCTTCTCGTCCTGGTCGCGCTCGCTGGCCAGCGCCTCGATGGTGTCCAGCACCAGATCGAAGGCTT
>JBDHQY010000065.1:0-8994 GCA_039807315.1 Steroidobacter sp.
GTGCCCTTGCCGCCCGAGACGATCGCGCCGGCGTGACCCATGCGCTTGCCCGAGGGCGCGGTGACGCCGGCGATGTAGGCAACTACCGGCTTGGTGACGTTCTTGCGGATGAACTCGGCCGCGGCCTCTTCGTCCGAGCCGCCGATCTCGCCCACCATGATGATGCCTTCGGTCTTGGGATCTTCTTCGAAGCGCGCCAGCACATCGATGAAGTTCATGCCGCGCACCGGATCGCCGCCGATGCCGACGCAGGTGCTCTGGCCCAGCCCGGCGTTGGTGGTCTGGAACACCGCTTCGTACGTGAGCGTGCCGGAACGCGAGACGATGCCGATCTTGCCGGGCTTGTGGATGAAGCCGGGCATGATGCCGATCTTGCACTCGCCCGGGGTGATGACGCCGGGACAGTTCGGGCCCACCAGCAGGCTGCCGTAGCTGGCGAGCGCGGCCTTCACTCGCACCATGTCGTTCACCGGAATGCCTTCGGTGATGGCGACGATGAGTTCGATGCCGGCATCGGCCGCTTCGAGGATCGCGTCCGCGGCGTACGGCGCCGGCACGTAGATCATGCTCACCGTGGCGCCGGTGGCCTTCACGGCCTCGCGCGTGGTGTTGAACACCGGCCGATCCAGGTGCTTCTCACCGCCGCGGCCGGGCGTGACACCGCCGACCAGCTTGGTGCCGTAGGCGATGCACTGCTGCGAATGGAAAGTGCCTTGCTTGCCGGTGAAGCCCTGGCAGATGACGCGAGTGTTCTTGTCGATCAGGATGGACATGAGGCTGTCTCGGAGGCTGGGCCCTGGCTACCGGCCAGGGCTGAAACGGTTGCCTCTGCCGGCGCGGCAGAGGCTGTGGTTCGAATAACGCGCCGCTGCGCTCATTTCTGCTTGGCGGCAGCCACGACTTTCTTCGCCGCGTCGGTCAGGTCCGCCGCCGCGATGATGGCCAGTCCGCTGTCGGCCAGCAGCTTGCGGCCCTGCTCGGCGTTGGTGCCTTCGATGCGCACCACCACCGGCACCTTCACACCTACATCCTGCACCGCATGGATGATGCCTTCGGCGATCATGTCGCAGCGGACGATGCCGCCGAAAATGTTCACCAGGATGGCGTTCACGTTCTTGTTGGACAGGATCAGATTGAACGCCTCGGTGACGCGCTCGCGGGTGGCGCCGCCGCCCACGTCCAGGAAGTTGGCCGGCGCGCCGCCGTGCAGCTTGATCAGGTCCATGGTGGCCATGGCCAGACCGGCGCCGTTCACCATGCAGGCGATGTCGCCGTCCAGGGAAACGTAGTTGAGCTCGTGCTTGGCCGCGGCGCGCTCCATCTCGTCTTCCTGGCTCTCATCGCGCCAGCCGGCCAGTTCCTTCTGACGGAACAGGGCGTTGTCCTCGATGTTGATCTTGGCGTCGAGCGCCACCAGCTTGCCCTCGCCGGTCACGATCAGCGGATTGATCTCGACCAGGCTGGCGTCGCGCTCCAGGTAGAGCTTGTAGAGCGCGTGCGCAATGCTGGCGAACTCGTCGATCTGCTTGCCCGTGAGCCCCAGACCGAAGGCCAGCACCCGGCACTGCGAAGGCTGCAGGCCCGCCGCCGGATGAATGTTGACGCGGATGATCTTCTCGGGGGTGTGCTCGGCCACTTCCTCGATGTCCATGCCGCCGGCCGCCGAAGCGATGAAGGCCACTTCGCTCTTCTCGCGGTTCAGCACCAAGCTCAGGTACAGCTCGCGGGCGATCTTCGAGCCCTGCTCGACGAACACCTGATGGATCGGCAGGCCTTCCGGACCGGTCTGGTGCGTGACCAGCCGTTTGCCGAACATGGCTTCGGCGGCTTTCGCAGCCGCTTCCGGCGAATCCACCAGCTTGACGCCGCCGGCCTTGCCGCGGCCGCCGGCGTGCACCTGCGCCTTGACCACCCACTTCGAACCGCCGATGCGGCGGGCCGCGTCCGCAGCCTCGGCCGGAGTTGCCGCGACCTGACCGGTCGGGACCGGAATGCCGTAACGAGCGAACAGCTGTTTGGATTGATATTCGTGCAGGTTCATCGTGAGTGCGTCTTTTAAGTCGAAGCTTCGAGCGTCAAAGGCCGCGTATTCTGCGGGCAATTCGTCGATGATGCAAAGAACACCTTTTGATTTCGTCGCTGCCGCGCAGTGCCTGCCCTCGTGCAGGCGTGGCCGGGAACTCATCGCGGAACGCTTTAAAGCTGCTCACGGATGGAGCAACGGTTCGTCACCCTGCGTAGCTGGGAGTCCATCCGGCTCGGCTAGGCGGATTTCCGCCGCCGATCAGTGGAGAGCAGCCTCTGCGCGGCCAGTGACGAGCAGTACGGGAGGTGCTGGAAAGTAGTGGTGCGGGCTGGTTTTTTCGGCGTCGAACATTCTTCGCGGCAACAATGGCGCCACGAGAAGCCACGATTCGAGGCCTTCTCCGGCGAAAGCAGCCATCGCGATCCACGAACCTACCTTGCGGCATCGGTTCGGTCCTACACTGCCGACCCAAATGAAATTATCCGAACAACTGGCGCCCGCTTCCTCCACGGACCTGGCCTGGCGGGTGCTGACATTGGTCAACCTGTTCCGGCTGCTGGCGCCGCTGCTGCTCGGAATCCTGTTCGTGACGCTGTCGCCCTCCCCGGTGGGTCAGCTGCGGCCGCCGCTCTTCGTCGGCACCGCCACGACCTATTTCCTGTTCGCGCTGGGCTCGATCGTCAGTATCAAGCGGCGCCAGCCGGCCATCGAGCTGCAGACTTTCGTCGGCGTCTGCATCGACGTGCTGTGCATCGCACTGCTGACGTATGCCAGCGGCGGCATGAACAGCGGCCTGGCCGCGTTGATGGTGCTGCCGGTAGGTGCCGCCAGCTTCATCGTGCGGCCGCGGTTCGCCTTCATGTTCGCCGCGATGGCAGCGCTCGCGCTGCTGCTGCAGCAGGGCTTCGCGGTGCTGTCCGAGCACGGCGATATAGGCGACTTCACCTCGGCAGGTATCGCTGGCGCGCTCATCTTCATCGTCGCGCTGGGCGTCGGTCCTCTCGCCCGGCGCCTGCGCGAAAGCGAAGAGCTGGTGCGCCTGCGCGAAGTCGACGTCGCCAATCTGGCCGAGCTGAACCAGTTCATCGTGCAGCACCTGCGCGAGAGCATCCTGGTCGTCGATGCCAATGACATCATCCGGCTGATCAACGAATCCGCCGCGCAGATGCTCAACCGCGGACAGGTCGAGCCAGGAACCTTGCTGGGCGAAGTATCGCCGCGACTGTTGTATCTGCTCGGCCTGTGGCGCCGGCATTCGTACGACTGGCAACTAAGTTCGCTATCGCTGCTGTCCGCCGACGGCGGCAGCGCGATCCAGCCGCATTTCGTTTCGCTCGACAGCCAGAACAAGGGCCCGACGCTGATTTTCCTCGAGGACACCACGCTGATCTCCGAGCGCGTGCAGCAGACGAAACTGGCGGCACTCGGCCGTTTGAGCGCCAGCATCGCGCACGAGATCCGCAACCCGGTGGGCGCCATGAGCCACGCAGCGCAATTGCTGGCGGAAGCACCTGCGCTCCCGCCCCAGGAAAAGCGACTCACCAGCATCATCATCAACAACGGCGAGCGCGTCAGCACCATCATCAACAACGTCCTGCAGCTGTCGCGACGCGATTCCACGCGCCAGGAACGAATCGAGCTCAACGCCTGGCTGCGGGAATTCCTGGGCGAATTCCGCCAAACGGCGCAGATCGACGAGAGCACGCTGCACTTCAGTGCTCCGTCCGAAGACATCGAGGTGCGGGTCGATCCCTCGCATCTGCACCAGCTGCTGTGGAATCTGTGCGAGAACGCGCTCAAGTACGGACGCGGCGCCAACGGCGATCCCATCGAGATCCGCATCGGGCGCGTGCCAGCGTCGGAACGGCCCTTCCTCGAGGTCCAGGATCGCGGGCCGGGCATTCCGGAGCAGGACGCCGACCGCATTTTCGAGCCCTTCTTCACAGCTGGCAGTGGCGGCACGGGTTTAGGATTGTTCATTGCACGCGAGCTGGCGCAGTGCAATCGGGCGGTGCTGGCGTACGAACCGCGCATCGACGGCGGCGCCACCTTCCGCGTGGTCTTCGCCGATCCCAGGCGCTGGCAGTAATTTGCCCGCGAGCAGACCGGCCAATACAGTAGCCCGCCTGTTTTCGAGTATTACAGCGCAATGAGACAAACATGATTCCGGCAGCGCTTTTAAGGACCTGACATGGCTGCACCGCGCGCCCTCATCATCGACGACGAACCCGATATCCGCGAGCTGCTGAGCATCACGCTCGAACGGATGAACCTGGAAGTCGCGACCGCCGACACCATGGCGGCCGCAATCGCCGCGCTGCGTTCCGACACCTTTGCGCTGTGCCTGACGGATATGAAGCTGCCGGACGGCGATGGACTGGACATCGTCGAGTGGATCCAGAAGCACAAGCCGCAGACGCCCGTCGCCGTCATCACCGCGCACGGCAACGTCGAGACCGCAGTCCGCGCCTTGAAACTCGGTGCGTTCGATTTCATCTCCAAGCCGCTCGACATCACCGCGCTGCGCAAGCTCATCACCGCGACGCTGAAGCTTGGCGACAGCAGCGAGAACACGATCCAGCTGCCACAGATCAAGCTGCTCGGCCAGTCCCAGAAGATGGAACAGCTACGCGAACTGATCGAGCGCGTGGCCCGCAGCCAGGCGCCGGTGCACATATATGGCGAGTCCGGTACCGGCAAGGAGCTGGTCGCCCACCTGGTCCATGACGCCGGGGCGCGGCGCGATGGACCGTTCGTTCCGGTGAACTGCGGCGCGATCCCGACCGAGTTGATGGAAAGCGAGCTGTTCGGCCACAAGAAAGGCAGCTTCACCGGCGCCGTGGCCGACAAGCAGGGGCTGATCCAGTCGGCCGAAGGCGGCACGCTGTTCCTGGACGAGATCGCCGACCTGCCGTTGCACATGCAGGTGAAGCTGCTGCGGGTAATCCAGCAGAAGAGCGTGCGGCCCGTGGGCGAATCGCGGGAAGTTCCAGTCGATGTCCGGATCCTCTCGGCCACCCACAAGAACCTTGCGGCGCTGGTCGCCGAAGGCAAGTTCCGCGAGGACTTGTTCTATCGAGTCAACGTGATCGAAGTGCGCGTGCCACCGCTGCGTGAACGGCTCGACGATATCCCGGAGATCGCCGCGTCGATCGTCAAACGACTGGGGAAACAGATCGGGAACCGCTCACTAGGCATCACCGACAATGCGCTCAAAGTGCTGGGGGAGTATCACTTTCCCGGCAACGTACGCGAATTGGAGAACGTACTGGAACGAGCTGCAACGCTATGCTCGGACGGGATGATCGATGCAGGGGATCTGCAGTTGCGGCCGAAGGCAGCAGCCGAGGTAGCGATTCAAAGCAGCGTTGCCCCCGGGGAGAAGCTGGGCGATGCGCTGGAAGATATCGAACGCGACGCCATCGTCAGGGCGCTGGAACAGACACGCTACAACAAGACCAAGGCAGCGGCGCTGCTGGGCATGACGTTCCGATCGCTGCGGTATCGGATCAAGAAGCTGGGGATCGAGTAAACATCAGCCACTGGCGGCACCTTGACCTCCCATATCCTCCGCATCATGCAGACCTACCGCCTGCCCGCCATTTTCTATTTGGCAATAGCGCTGGTCGGCAATCACCTTGTCGCCAAGAGCTGGTTCTATCCACCTGGTACAGCTGATTTTCGCTGCACCAGCCGTTCGCCGAACTGACGCTGCAGAGCTTCAATCAGCGCACCTACTTCCCCGCCATCCTTCCTCGTTATATCGAGTTCGACGGGCACACCGCCGTCGCGCTGAGCAGCAAGAAACCGGAAACCGCCGGCGGCGTCCGCAGGTACGGCAGCAACTAGTGAATTGCGGCGAATGGCAGCGTACTGTCGCCGCTGAAGCAGAGATTCCACTCGGTTTTCTTTCATCAAGATTCGATCGGTATCGGGATCCAACCTATAGAATGATGCAACCTCGTTGAGAACACTCTGCGTAAGAATGACCCCAGGCTGAATCCCTCTCGGATTGAACTCCGATTCCGTAAAGCGAACTCTATCTTGAAACGCCAGTATCGCTGCGGGGTCGTTCCTCATCAGAGGCACCAGTGAACGGCCGTCATACTCGGCCGAGTCAACTTCCAGATTCAGCAGGTCGAGCACTGTCGGCGCCAGGTCAACCAACGAAACGGGCGAATCGATACGCCGCAGCCCTGTCGGCACTACAGAGTTGCCGAACGACCGGAAGCCCAGCACAACTCGGTACTGTTGCGGTGACAAGACGCTGGTGCCGTGCCCTGCCGATATCAATCCGGTAAGTATTGATTCTTTGTCTTCGTAAGGGTCGTCATTCTCGCGGCCGACTGCCTCGCCATGATCAGACATCACGACAACAACAGCGTTCTCGAGCATTCCTTTCCGCCGTAGGGCCTCCATCACGCCGGCGAATTGGCCGTCAGCACGCCGCAGTGCCGCGACGTACAGCTGCTGCAGGGAATTCACGTCTTTCAGTTCGCGGGCCGGCGCTGTAGCCCAGTAATAAGGCCAATGAGCCAGCGTCAGATGGACGGCCAGAAGCATCGGCTTGCGGTCGACACGAAGCTCCTTGTCGATCCGCTTTACGAATATGTCCGGGTCGTAGGTAATGGGTGCCGCGCGATTGCCGTGCGAAAAAGGGAAAAGCCATTTACCCAAGGCAGTGTTGACGGCCAGATTGGAAAGCGGAGTGTCATTCAGCGTACCCAGCAGAAAATCGCTGGCGCCGATCAACGGCGTAATCATCTGGTCGAATCCGTAACTCTGGTCGAGATTCGAAAAACGCACTTCGTCGATTGCATACGCAGTTGCAAAGCCATTGCGGCGCAGAGCTTCCGGCAATGTGTCCCCGGTCCTTATCAGGTCCCGCGGCAACAAATTAACGATCGCACCGGTCGTGTGGGGATATTTCCCGCTGAGCGTGGCGACCCACGAGGGGAATGTTCTCGCCAAAGGCGTAACGGCATCGGAGAAGCGGACGGCCTGCTGCAGGAACCCGTCTATATTGGGTGTCAGCTCTTGCCCCATGCCACCGAAAATCGCATCCGCACGCAGGGAATCCACACCAACGATGATCACATTGGGGCGGTCCGGCTGACGCGCCAGCGTGGTTGCGTGCTGAGAAAAAAATAACCCCGCCGATCCGACCGCGACCACGATCATGGAAACGACGAATCCAGGGCGCAGCTGCGCACGCACCGGATTTCCTGTTACGAGCAGCAGGTAACCGGCTTTGAGCAAGGTACCTGCGATCAGAGCAGCAATCAGCGCTGTTGCCAGACCGAGCGGCGCAATGCCAAGCCATCTGATTTTCATGAACTCCGCATAGGGCTCACCCAGCAGAGACCATGGATACAGCGTCGCATTGGCAATCAGAATCCAGGCACTTGCCACGATGAACCAGACAAATACCCATTGAGCCCGTGTAAGGCGCGCCTGCGGCCAAGCAATCGCTGAAAGGCGCGCCATGAGCCAACACACAATCCCCAGCAAGGAGGCCAGCAACAAATGCGCGACTGCAAAAAAGGCGATGTTTCTGGCCAAGCGCGTATGCCAGATAGGTTCGTCAAGGACCGCTGTCAGAGCCGTCTGGCTATTGATCAGACTTCCAGAGTCTCCAACAAGACGCAGTGCACAGAGGAAAAGAAATGCGATGCCCAGCGAAATAGCCAGACCCAAAGCATCCCAACGGCCTTCTTGTTTCTGCTTTGTCATGTTTCGACCCGATCTTGGATGCATCAATCGTCAGAGCTGCGCCCGGAGAAACGAATCCTACGGAATTCGGCGACATAACCGCTGTGATCCAGGTACGACACCGCCGTTCACCATCTCCGTTGCAGCGGGGTCAAGATGCAGAATGTGTATGTCTCCACCCGACGTCGTGAACTGACATTTGTTGTCACACTGTGACCAATCGCGACCTCACCGCTATCGAAGTATTCTCATTGAACGCCTATCCGTTCGCAGTAAATATTCTGCCAAAACAGTAATTTATGCTCACGAGCAAAGCGTGGCACAGGACTTGCTTTGGTACCCGTGCAGGCGTTGAGCCGCTGTTTTCTGATCCACCTACAAGCAGGAGTTTCACAATGTCGAAGCGTGTGCAAAAGGGTTTCACCCTGATCGAATTGATGATCGTAGTCGCGATCATCGGCATCCTGGCGGCCATCGCCATTCCGGCGTATCAGGACTACACGATCCGTTCGCAGGTGACGGAAGGTTTGAACCTGGCGGCTCCGGCGAAGGCCTCAGTGGCCGAAACGTTCGCCAATACGGGCTCCTTCCCCGCAGACAATGCGGCAGCGGGCTTGGCCGCTGCGGCTGACATCAAGGGCAAGTACGTTAACAGCGTTGCGATCGGCACCGGCGGACTGATCACCATCACCTACGGTCAGCAGGCCAATAGCCGGCTGAACAATGGCACGCTGACGCTAAGCCCTGGCGCAAACGGCAACGGCGACGTGGTATGGGTCTGTGGCAAAGCTGGTGTACCCAGCCTCGGTTCAGGTAGCTCTGTTATCCAGCCTCAGACCGCCAATACTTCCATTCTTGATAAGTACCTGCCGGCAACCTGCCGCGAGAGCTTTGGCGGTGGCGGTGGCAGCAGCACCACGGGTGGCAGCACCGGCGGCTAATACAAGCCGAACCTAAAGAAGCACGGACCAGGAGGGCGCCTACGGGCGCCCTCCCTTTTTCAAACATTCAAACATGATCCGCCAGCTCGCACTCTTCGGTATTCCCTTCCTCGGCGGGCTGGTCATTGCCCGCATGCTGCACTGGCACGCTGGATCGAACGACCCGCTGCTCACGCTGTGGTTGCTGCTCGTCATCGCGCCGCCACTGGTCCTTCACACAAAGTGGAACACTGGCGCGCAACCCAGGAGCAATCCGGCTCCGGCATTCTCGCTGCAACGACTGACGAACAAATAAGTCGCTCTATGTACCGCCTT
>JBDHQY010000066.1:0-8990 GCA_039807315.1 Steroidobacter sp.
GATGTCCAGACCCACCTTGATGACGATCAGCTACATCAAGCCCCGCGCGTTCATCAATGAGCCGACCGCGAGCGAGATGCGCCAGGGCTGGCCGGAGATACGGGCACCGAGCGCGCCGCCGAAGACCTTGCCGAACATCGCCGCCGCCAGAATGAGCATCAATGCGCCGAAGCCCGCGTCGACGAAGGCACCTGCAGTGGTGTTCAGGCCGGCGAGCGCAAAAAAGATCGGCATCATCACGATCAGGGCGACGTGCTCGATGCGCTCGATGAGCGAGGCCAGCAGCCGGTCGTCGCGCGGCAGGCACAGACCGAACAGAAACGCGCCGAATACGGCGTGCACGTCGAGGATATCGGTGACATAGGCGCATCCAAAGGTGCCGATCAACAAGATCGCGAGCAGCGAGCCTTCCGGCCGGCCATCCTCAGCAAAACGCGCGAGCAGACCGGCAACCGCCGGGCGCGCCACGAAGAACAGGACCAGTGCCAACGCCGCCAGCCCGGCCACGGTGCGCGAGAAATGACTCCAGTCGCGCCCGCTGCCGGCGAGCACGACGACCAACACAAGCATGATCCACGCCAGCGCATCGGCCACGGCGGCGCCCGGGAGCGCAAGGCGGCCCACCGTAGTGCCGGTGGCCTTGCGCTCCTTGAGAATGCGCGCCATCACCGGGAACGCCGTGATCGACATGGCCGACGCCATGAACAGCGCGAACGGCCACAAGGTCACACCGGGCGGCGCCAGCTCCTGGTGAACCAGCACGGCCACGCCCAGACCCAGCAACATCGGCAGCAGCACGGACAAGCTGCCGATCCAGCTGGCAGCGATCAGCTGCTGACGCACGCCCAGCGGCAAACGCAGCTCCGCGCCGACGATGAACATGAACAGCACCAGTCCCAGTTCGGACAGGCCGTTGAGCGCACCGAGGCTGCTCTTGTCGAAGATGTGTGCGTGCAGTTCGGGCGCGAAGAACCCGAACACGATCGGTCCCAGCACGATGCCGGCCGCCATCTCGCCGATCACCGCCGGCTGGCCGAAATAGCGCAGGATCAATCCGAGTACGCGCGCCGTACCCAGAATGATCACGAGCTGCAGCAGCAAGGAAGAATGTCCCATCACGCCGCCTCGTCGAACAGCAGCGAGCCGCGACTTCCCGCTTCGACTCCGTTCAGTAGCTTGCGCACCTCGTCAGCCTTCAAGCCGGGGCACTGCCCGCAGGCGCGCTCGACGATCTGCAGGGCCAGCACCATGAGCAGCGCAACGTGTTCCTTGATGCGTGCCTGGAAAGCGGCGTCGTCCAGTACGTCACGCAAACCCCGGTTCAGCTCGGCGAACCAGGGCAGCGAGGCCTGATCGAGCATCAGCGGCGCGGTGCGCTTGGGCGTGAGCTTCGACCACTCGCGCAGAAAGTCCTGCAGCGCCCGGTTCAGCGCCTTGGCCAGCTCCAGCTGCGTGGACAGCCGGCCGAGATTGCCGAGATCGGTGAGCCGTTTCTGGAAGAACAGCTGGCAGAGAATGCCCCAGTAATAGGTGTAGTCCCAGATCACTTTCACCGGCATGGCCTGCGGATCGCCGAACAAGGCGTATTGGTCCGTGTACAGCGACAGCGTGCTTTCGTAGAAGGAGAAGTACAGCCGCTGATAGATATCGGCACGTGCGCCGACATGCTCCGACTGCAGATCGCGCGCAATCAGATCCGTGATGTAGGTGTTGCTGATCGCGACGAAGTCGCTGCCGGGCGAGTAGAACGGATCCAGGAACACGCCCGCCTCGCCGGTCAGCGCCCAGCGATCGTCGCCCGAGAACACCTGCTTGCAGCCGTAGGAAAAATTGCGCAGGAAGCAGAAGTCCTGCAGCAGGTGCTGCCGGGCTTCGATCTCCTGCGCCAGCCGCGGTTGGAATTTGCGCAACCACTGCAGCGCCTTCTCGAAGCTGTTCATGGTTTGCAGCGGATGCGTGTTGGCGTCGCAGACGATGCCGACCGAATGCGAGCCGGAGGCGAGCGGAATCAGCCAGGCCCAGTAGCCCTCGCCGCACAGATGGTTGGTCGACAGCCAGCGGTATGGCGGCTCGCAGCGCGTCAACCATTGCCGGTCCGTCGACCACTCGTCGATGTCGATCCGCGCGCCGATGCGAAACCAGACCGCGTTCGCGTCGTGCGCATTGTCCTGCGCCAGACCGAGCTTGCGCTTGATGAGACCGGCACGGCCGGACGCGTCGACGATCCAGCGGGCACTGATTTCCTGCGTCCGGCCCTCGGTTTCGTAGCGCACCACGTGCGCAGCGCCGTTCCGGCCTAGATCGATGGCGCGCACCGTCGCGCCGTGAACGAACTTCACGCCGAGACTCTGCGCATGCTCGCCCAGGTAGTTCTCGAAGATGCCGCGATCGATCTGGTAGCTCGGCGTGCTCAGATAGCGGCTGGCGCCCATCTCGGTCACGTTCTCGATGTCGCCGCGCGGCTGTGTATAGAAAAAGAAGCGAAAGCCGAACTTGCGCAGCTGGCACTGATCCAGGTGCTGTTGCAGGCCGAGCACGGTATCGAAGTAATGGGCGCCGATCTCCACCGACGACTCGCCCACCTTATGGGCCGCTGCCGGCACCGGATGCTTGCGGCGCTCCAGCACCAGCACCTCGAGCGAGGGAAATTTCCGCCTGAGCTGCAGCGAC
Organism: Steroidobacter sp.; assembly: GCA_039807315.1. Lineage (GTDB taxonomy): Bacteria > Pseudomonadota > Gammaproteobacteria > Steroidobacterales > Steroidobacteraceae > Steroidobacter. The sequence goes on from JBDHQY010000066.1 coordinate 2,671, forward strand.
AGCGTCAGTCCGGCGAGACCGCCGCCGAGGATCACGACTTCATGCCGATGCGATGCGGAGCCGTTCATGGTGAGTCCTTGCGCATCCCGAGCTGCGCGTTCGGGGCTCAGCTCACGCGCACGTGCAAGGACATGCGGTCGCTGAGCCGAAACGAGATGGTCGAAGCATCGTTCGCTGCCAACGCCTCGAACAGCGGCAGGCACGCAGCCAGGGCATTGTCGCCGACGAGCGCTGCAGCAGCGGATCGCGCCGGCGTCGCGGCCGGAGAATGGTGATCCTCGACCCGCAACGCAAGCTTGTGCCCCCCCTGATCCGAGGACGTGGGTGCCAGGACCAGCGCCGCACCGAACAGGCCGCGACTGGGCGCGATCGTGCCCAGCGGCCCCCTGGCCTCGATATCGAACGCCACGTACAGGACCGGACGCTCCTCGCAGGCCACCTGGGTCACGGCTTCGAGCAGCCCGACGCCGAACGTGTACTGGAATGCGCTGAGAGCGGTATAGGGCGCGTAACTGCCCGCCGCGATGCTCCAATATCCGGCTGCCGCGTTGTGCACGGAGTTGTGGAACTTGACCGGCGAGATCAGCGTCGGCGTCGCGGCCAAGGTCGCGCACATGTAATCGCTGATGGCGAGATCGCCGTGCGTCGACGCGAACACCGAGGGCAGATCGGATGGTGCGCGACCAGCCGACTCGCAGGCTCTGGACGCGACTTCCAAGGCAATCGCGACGGCATCGGGTGCGCGGCGCCGCTCGGTAGGCGCGAGCATCGTCGGCGCCGGTCTTGCGGACGGAGTGTCGGGTGCTGCCTGCTCGCCACGGATCACTGCGCGAGCGATATCCCAGCCCGGCAGCCGCGAAGCCCAGAAACCGATGCCCTCGACACGAACCGGCGGCAGCTCAACACTCATGGCAGCTCACAACGCATCGCCGCGTGCGAATGCAAGCACGCAATTGCTGCCGCCGAAACCGAACGAGAAACTCAGCCCGCGGCGAGCGGCCCGCTGGGTATTTCCACAGCGGATCTGCGGTCCGCAGGCGGGATCCAGCGACTCGCTGTTGAGCGTGCCGGGCAGCAAGCCATGCTCGAGCGCCAGCAGCGTGATGCCGGCTTCGACGATGCCTGCTGCGCCGAGCGTGTGCCCAGTCCAGCCCTTGGTGGAGCTGGCGATGGTGCTGTCGGGGAAGCTGTCGGCCACCAGCCGCGCCTCCACTTCGTCGTTCTTCTGGCTGGCCGTGCCGTGCAGATTGATGTAGTCGATATCCTGCGGCGCGATACCGGCGCGCTGGAGCGCATCCGCGAGCGCCGCTCGAGCTCCGAGTCCCTCCGGATGCGGCGTGGACATATGATGCGCGTCGCTCGATTCGCCGTAGCCGATCAGCCAGGAACCGGGGCCCGGACCGCACTCCAGCAAGGCAAAGCCGGCAGCCTCGCCGAGATTGATGCCACGCCGCTGCACGTCGAACGGCCGGCACGGCTGCGGCGACACCAGCTCGAGCGAATTGAAACCGAACAGGACGCTGCCGCACAGCGTGTCGACGCCACCGACCACGGCTGCGTCCGCCAGCCCGCTGCGCATGAGCCGTTCGGCCTGCGCAAAGACCTTGGCGCTCGACGAGCAGGCCGTCGCCACCGTGACGTTGATGCCATCCAGCTCGAGCGCGTGCTGCACGAAATCGCCGAGCGAATGCGGTGTATGAATGATGGGCCGGCGCAACTCGGGCGGATACCGGCCGTCGGCTTCGAGCCGGCAATACGCTTCCTCGCTGGCGCCGATGCTGGAAGTGGAAGTACCGACAACCACGGCCACGCGCTGAGCACCATAGCGATCGCGTGCCTGCAGCACGGCGTCGCGAAACCCGTCGGCGCTCAGGCCGCGCCAGGCCAGCCGATTGTTGCGGCAGTCCCAGCGTGCGTACCGCTCAGGCAATGACTGATGCTCCAGATCGGGAACCCGACCGATCCAGGTGGGCAGCGCACTGGCGCTGAAATCGTTCGGTCGCAGACCGCTGCGCCGTTCGCGCAGCGCCTCGAACGTCCGCTCACGGCCCTCACCGGCGGCCGAGCACAGCGTGTAGGACGAGACTCTGAGCGGCCGGATGGGCATGCGGCGCCGGCGACGCTCAAGCCACCCGGTTGCGGGCCACGTGCTCGGCCAGCGAGCGCAGCGAACTGAAGATGCGGATGTTGTTCTCGTCGTCCGAGCGCAGCTGGAAGCCGTAGCGCTTGGAGATCTCCAGGGCCAGCTCCAGCGCGTCGATCGAGTCCAGCCCCAGGCCGGTCTTGAACAGCGGCGCCGCCGGGTCGATGCCGGCGGGATCCACCCCTTCCAGATTCAGGGCGGTGACGATGAGTTCTGCGAGCTCGCGCTCGCCGGCGGACTGTGCTGCAACCATTAGAACGACCGGACAATGACTTTTTTCGAAGGACGTAGCGGCCCCGGCGCGCCTCTCGAGGTGCTACCGCCGCGGGCGCGAAGTGTATCATTCGCCCTCGCGCGCCGTACCCGGCCCAACGTACACCTCAAGCGAGAAAATCCGACTTGCGAGCGACCGAGCTGACCGACCAAGTGCTGACCCGCAGCGGCGCCGGCGCGGGCCCCGCCGGCCGCGACAGCTCGGCGGGACTGCGGGTGGAGTACCGGATGCTGCCGGCGGATTCCGACTTGCCCCCGGGGCTGCTGGCGGCCGTGCGCTTCGGCCGGGGCGCCACCGCGGCCGGCGAATCTGCCGGCACCCTCTGCATCGATGTCGAGTTGCAACCGCTGCACCCTCCCGCGCCGACGGAATTGTGGTGGGCCAGCGGACGTGTCGAACGCGGCCATGCGGGGCTGATTCGCTACGCGCACGACGACCAGCATCTGTTCGCCGTCATCGAAATCGACGAGCGCGACTGCGCCGGGGGCATCGAAGAAGCCGCCGCCGCTGCCTATTCGGCGATGCGGCGCTTCCAGCAGCAGGCGGCCTTCCCGCACCTGCTGCGCATCTGGAATTACATGGATGCGATCAACGAAGGCACGGGCGACCTGGAGCGCTATCGCCGCTTCTGCGTCGGACGTGTCCGCGGGCTGGGCAATGCGGCGGCGGAAAGCTACCCGGCAGCAACAGCCATCGGCCGCCAGCTCACCACGCATCGGCTGCAGGTCTACTGGCTCGCCGGACGCGTACCCGGCAAACCCATCGAGAATCCCCGCCAGGTCAGCGCTTACCGGTACCCGCGTGCGCATGGTCCGGTCAGTCCGAGCTTTGCGCGTGCCACGCTGACTCCCGACGGTGCACTGCTGATTTCCGGCACCGCCAGCATCGTCGGTCACGTCTCGCAGCATGGCGACGATCCGCTGGCGCAGCTGGATGAGACATTGCGCAATCTCGCAACGCTCTCCCAGCATCCGGACGCCAACCACGCGCACGCACGTATGCCGGGTTTGTTCAGAGTCTACGTGCGCGACGCTGCACACGTCGCTGCGCTCGCCGAGCGCCTGCAGCAGGAGCAGCCGCAGAGCTTCCGTCCCGAGAACATGGTCTTCCTGGCGGCAGACATCTGCAGGCGAGAATTGCTGCTGGAAATCGAGTGCCTGCAGCCACGCGCGCCGTAAACGAGATCGATCGCCGCCGGCTCAACCCGTCCGGCACTCACGAGCGCAGCGAATCATCGCATCGGCGCTGCGCTCCACATCCTCGTCGGTGGTGGCCCAAGACGATCGCCTCGGCATGCGCGCTTGGTTCGGGTTCCATGCTCAAACGCGGCTGCGACGCTGCAATTCCTCGAGCAGGCGTTCGCGCGGCAGCTTGCCCAGCTCGTTGCGCGGCAGCGCTTCGACGACGAGCAGCGGGCGCGGCATGAAAGCACTGTCGACGCTCGGCGCAAACAGATCCTGCACCTGCGACGCCGTCAGTCCGGGCGCAACCACCAACGCGGCAACCCGACGGATGGCGGCAACGGCTTCGGCGTCGGGTTGAAACACGACGGCATCCTTCACTCCATCGATCGTAAGCAGGCGGCGCGTGAGATCGCTCAGCGAGGCACGCTTGCCGGCGACTTCGATCATGTCGGTGTTGCGGCCGCGGACGGTGAAACCATCCGTGCCTCGCAGCTCGACCAGATCCTGCAGCAGCGTCGGCGCGACGAACCACGGCGCGTTGACCAACGTGCCGTCGGGCATGGGCTGCAGCTCGACGCCTTCGTACAGCCGCCACTGTTCCTCGCAAGCCGTACGGCGGTTCGCAAATACGCAGGTCTCGGTCGAGCCGAACATTTCCAGCAGCCGACCACCGAGCTTGCGCTCGACCGCCGCCGCCAGCGCGGCATCGAGCGGCGCGGTCGCCGAAACGATCAGATCGGTCGCGGGGAATTCCTGTGAGGATTCGACAATGGCGCGCAGATGGACGGGCGTGCTGACGAGCACGCGTGGCGCGGGTACCTCGGCCAGCGCCCGGGCAATGTCGGCGGGAAACAGCGGGCGACCCGCATGCACCGCCATGCCGCCGATCAGCGGCAGCATGATGCTCAGTTCCATCCCGTACATGTGCTGCGGCGGCACAGTGGCGACGATCCATGGCGTCGTCTGCGTCGCGGCACCCAGCTCGCGGCGAATCGACAGAGCATTGCGCGCGGTGCTGGCCATCATGCTGCGCCACAGTTTCGGAAAACCTTTGGGCTGACCCGTGCTGCCGGACGTGAATCCGATCATGACGATGTGCTCGGCGGGTACGGACCACCCGGCACCGTCGGCCGAACGACATTCCTCCAATACCACGTCGACCATCGCATCGTCGAATCGGTAGCTGCGCGGATGAGCCGCCTGTACTTCGGTGACGATCCGTTCGGCGCGAGAGGCAGGCAGCAGCACGGTGTGTCCGACTCTGGCGGCAGCCGCATACGAGACCAGGAAGCGGTAACGATCGTCGCAGAGATCGATCATCGCCGTGCCGGCTGCCGGGAGTCGCGCGGCGACGGCAGCGACGTGACGTTGAAATTCGGCCAGCGCCACGACCCGGCCCCGACGCCAGGCTACGGGACGCTGCGGGTCCAGCGGCGGCGCCGAACTCGTGATCACGGGCGCACCGACGCTCGATGACCGGCTGCCGCCCGGCAATGCGCAGCGCGAGTCGCGCAGCCCCCTCGCCTGCGGCGTGGCGATCCGTCGGAACTCTTTGGCATCAACGCACCGTTGCCCTGACCGTTCAGCCGGTCCAGCGACGGAACACCAGCGACGTGTTCACGCCGCCGAAGGCGAAGTTGTTGCTGACCACGTACTCGGTATCGAGCCGCCGCCCGTCGCCGACGACGTAGTCGAGCGCGCCGCAGCGCGGATCGAGATTCACCAGGTTGAGCGTGGGCGCGAACCAGCCCGCCTTCATCATCTCGATGCTGAACCATGCTTCGAGCGCGCCGCAGGCGCCGAGCGTATGACCGAGATAGCTTTTCTGCGAGCTGATGAGCATCTTCGGTCCGAACACCTGCGAAGTGGCGCGGCTCTCGGCGATGTCGCCGTGCTCGGTGGCGGTCCCATGGCCGTTGACGTAACCGACTGCCGCAGGGGCGATGCCGGCATCGGCCAGCGCCAGCTGCATCACGACGCGCATGGTTGCTTCTTCGGGCTTGGTGACATGCACGCCGTCGGAATTACTGGCGAATCCCACCAGCTCGGCGTGAATGCGCGCGCCGCGCTGCTGAGCGTGTTCCAGTTCCTCGAGTATCAGGATGCCTGCGCCTTCGCCCACCACCAGCCCATCGCGATCGCTGTCGTAGGGACGCGGCGTGGCATGCGGCTCGGCATTGCGCCGGCTGGTGGCAAACAGACGATCGAACGCCATGGCTTCGGAAGCGCACAGCTCCTCGCCGCCGCCGGCGATCATGACGTCCTGACGGCCGAACTTGATCGCCTCGTAGGCGTAGCCGATCCCCTGGCTGCCGGAGGTACAGGCGCTGGAGGTTGGGATGACCCGCCCCTGGGCGCCGAAGAAGATGCCGATGTTGGCCGCCGCGGTGTGCGGCATCAGGCGCACGTAGGAGTTGGCGTTCAGGCCGCTGGCGTCGATATTGAGATAGAACCGCGCGAAATCCAGGATGTCCGGCGTGCTGCCGATCGAGGAGCCGCAGGACACGCCGGTGGCGCCGCTGCGCAGGACCGGATGATCGGTCAGTCCCGCGTCGCCGATCGCGATCTCGGCAGCGCGTACGGCAAGCTGCGATACGCGCCCCATGCTGCGCATCTGCCGGCGGGTCCAGTGTTCCGGCGGCGCGAAGTCGTCGATCGGCCCCGCCAGCCGCGTGTTCATTTCGACATAGCAATCCCACTCCGGCATGAAGCGGATGAC
>JBDHQY010000067.1:0-8903 GCA_039807315.1 Steroidobacter sp.
CTGCGTCGTGGCAGAAATCTAGCCGAGAGCAAGACGCTGCGCTTCGGCGCTCTGAGCATCAACGTCGCCGCACGCTCGGTGACGCTCGGCGACCAGTTGATTGCGCTGTCGAGCAACGAGTTCGACCTGTTGCTGCACCTGGCAGCGCACGCCGGCGAGATCCATTCTCGCGAGGCACTCTATCAACAGCTCTACAAGCGGGAGTACAACGGCCTGGACCGCACGCTCGACGTGCGCATTTCGCACCTGCGCAAGAAGCTGGGCGATACCGGCGCGCCCGAAAGAATCCGCACCGTATGGGGCCACGGCTACGTGTTCGTCGCGGAGGCCTGGGGCAGCACCGAGTCGCGTCTGCCCTGACGCAGCCGGCCCCTGAGTCATTGAAGCCCAGGTCGCGGCCGCGATCGATGGTCGTCGCATCGGAAATTCCCAGGTAACCCATGGCGCGTCATTTCCTGCAGCTGTATCTGCTCATCGTCGCTACGCTGGCCATCGCCAGCTGGGGCCAGGAGCGCCTGACTCAGCTGTACGGATCGCAGAGCGCCTCCGAAGTGGTGGCAGCCAATCCATCGCCGGTGGCGGTGCTGACGCTGGTAGAACAGCAGCTGCGCACCATGCCTCACGACGCTCGCCGGCAGTTCGTTGCGCAACTGGCGCGGCAGACCGGAGTCGATCTCGAGCTGTTCGATGCAAGGGACATCGCCGGCCGGGACACGCTTGCCCGCCTCGAACGCGGCGAGCCCGCCTTGATGAACGCCGAAGGCCGCGCATGGATGCTCAAACGGCTCGGCGACGACAGTCGCGTATTGGCTTTCAGGTACACGGTGCCGGATACGCAGCGCGGACTGCTCGAATGGATTCTTGCATTGCTGTTCTACGCGGCGATTGCCCTGGTCATCATGGCCTGGCTGTGGCCGCTGACGCGCGACCTGCGCCGCCTCGAACAGGCGACCATGAACTTCGGCAATCGCAACTGGGTGTTCGACGCCGACATCAAACCGGGCTCGCCGGTGCGGCCGCTGGCCGAAGCCTTCCGGCGCATGGCGGCACGCATCGACAGCTTGATCGGCTCCCACAAAGACATGTCCAACGCCATGTCGCATGAGATCAAGACGCCGCTGACACGCATGCGCTTCGAGATCGAGATGGCGCGCAGCGCCGCCAGCCCGGACAAACTGGCCGAGCACATGAACAACATCAACACGGACATCGCCGAGCTGAACTCCTTCGTCACGGCCACGCTCGACTATGCGATTCTCGAGCGCGCCGAAGTCGCTCTGAATGTCGCCGAGCATGATTTCACGGTGATCCTGCCGGCGCTCACCGACTCGGTCCGGCGCAGCGCGCCGCCGGATCTGAACCTGCGCTGCGACGTGCAGAGCGACGCCACGCACGTCTGGTGCGACGTGCATCTGCTGGAAACGGTCCTGCGCAATCTGCTCTACAACGCGATCCGCTATGCCCGCTCGCAGATCCGGGTGACCTTCGTCGTCTATCCCAACGACTACAGCCTGCACGTCGACGACGACGGCCCGGGCATTCCGGAGGCGGAGCGGCAGCGTGTGTTCGGCTCCTTCGTCCAGCTCGGCGAGCGCAAGGGCGAGAAAGTGGGCTATGGCCTGGGGCTGGCCATCGTCAGGCGCATCGTCGAATGGCACAGCGGCTCGGTGCTGGTACGCAAGTCCGATCTGGGCGGCGCGCGCTTCTCGATTCAGTGGCCGGTGCGGGCATCTTCGGACTGAACCCGCGAACCGCGGCCGCGTGACTCAGTCGTCCTGAGCGCTCGACTAACAAGTGCCGGACGGGCGCGCCGCCTGCGCTCGCCGGCAATGTGTCCGGGATTGCAACCTTTCGGGCGCCGGGTGCGTCCGAAGCGGATACATCGACCGAACACGCCAACACAAGGGAAGTCCGATGAGCTTTCGCGCCTCGCTCGCCTGCGGTCTGTGCCTCGCCCTGCTGTCCACGCAGACCCATGCGGCGGAAAAACGCCTGGATCGAACCTTCACCGTCCAGTCCGGCGGCAAGCTGACCATGGATACCCAGGGCAGCGACATCACGGTCCGCGGCACGGATTCGAGCCAGGTGACCGTGCACATCGTGGCCACCGGCCCGCAGAATGTCCTCGACCGCCTGGTCCTGTCCGCCGAGCCCGACGCCGACGGCGTTGCCGTGACCACCCGCCGGCGCGGTCGCCAGAGCTGGCTAGGCTGGCTGTGGTCCGGCGGCAGCCGGCACACCAGCATCTCGGTCACGGTGCCGAGGAGTTATCACGTGGGACTGAAAACGTCGGGGGGCAATCTGGAGATCGAGCAATTGCAGGGCACGGCGACCGGCACGACCTCCGGCGGCGATGTCCATATCGGCAACGTGAACGGCAATGTCCGGATGCGCACCTCGGGCGGCAACATCACCGCGGGCGACATCGACGGCGACCTTCAGATCGAGACGTCGGGCGGCAACATCGTCGTACGGAGCGTCGCCGGACGGCTCGACGCCGTGACTTCCGGCGGCGACATCAGCATGCAACAGATCCAGGGCCCCACCCGTGCCCGCACCTCCAGCGGCAACATCGTCGCGGATAGCATCCGCGGCGCTGCCGACCTGGATTCATCCGGCGGCAACATCAAGGTGACCGTGGATGGCCGGATCCATGCCGGAACTTCCGGCGGCAATGTCGACGTTGAGCTGCTCGGTGAAAACCGCGGCATCGAGGTTTCCACCTCCGGTGGCGACATCCTGCTGCGCGTGCCGCGCAACGTGGCCGGCTTCCTGAATGCCTCCACCAGCGGCGGCTCGGTGATCAGCGATCTGCCGGTCACCACCGTCGCGACCTCCAGCGGGCACGTTGCCCGGAAATTGAGCGGCACCCTCAACGGCGGCGGCGAACCGATCAAGGCCCGCACTTCGGGCGGCGACATCCAGCTGCGCGTCCGCGATTGAGCGGGGCACTGGATGCGGGAGGCCCAGGAGCGTCAACGGTGCGCTCGCTGCCGTTCGAAAAGCCGGCGATGACCACCACAGGCAAGCCGGGCCGCGGCATCGCCACAGCGGTGCGAGCATGCGCACCCGCATCGGCGTATGGGAATCCACTCTCAGCAACCGGCACGCGATGGGGCTTCGCGTGCCGGTTATTCACATCGCTGAGGTTACTTTTCTCGCAAGCGCCGCCGCTTCCGCCGCACAATCACGCGTCGGCTTCAGATTCCGCGCATGCGCCGCAGAAACCTCTGCCCTGGCTGCCGCCATGTCCGCCTGGAAGGCGTCATTGGCGTGCAGGCGCGCCACCAATCCAGACGCCATGAAACGGCCCGCCAGCACATCGCTCTGCCAGTGCACGTTGCAGACCAGCCGGCTTTCTCCGAACGAGCGGCCGCGCGCCAGGATGGCGTCGCTGCGCTCGGGAGCCAGCTCGGCCAGGATCAGCGCCCAGGTCCAGCCGGCGGAGGTATGGCCTGAGGGATAGGAACCATTGTTGCGCAGGAGCGCCTCGTCGTCCGGCGAGCACGTGGGCTCGTTGAACACCACAAACGGACGGGTGCGTGCGTACTTGTTCTTGGCTCCGGTCGTCGCGCGCCTGGCATCCTGCTGCGTTCGCCGCAGCAGGATATAAAGGTGCGGCGTGTCCTTCTCGTTGACATCCATGTTGAGCGCGCAGGCGTACGTACCGGCCGCTCGCGGAAAGTCCAGGTTGGCGTCTTCGACCGCCTGCTGCCAGCGCGGCGAATTCCGCAAGGCACGCGCTTCGACGCTGACGGCTTCGTCCTGCGCGAACGCAGCCGAGCCGCCAGCCGGCGGGGCTGGCAGCAAAGCGGCGCTGTCTGGAATCTCGTCGTTCGACAGGTAACCAGCCGGAACGCCCGAGGAAACCTCGGGAACCGCTGGACGCTGGTTCGCTGTCCGGCCAGCACCGGCGCAGGCACCGACACCGAATGCAAGCGCGCCAAGCAGAATTGCCCGGCAGAGCCCATTTCGACCAACTGGCTGCAGCATCGAACGACTCCCGTTTTGCCGACCCGACGCGAGACGATAGCGTTCCGCAGCGACACAGGGCAACAGCTGCGCAGCATTGCGACCGTGTATTCGTGGCAACGACGACCGAGCTGCTCCGAGGCGGCGCAACCGCCGAGCGCAGCACGGTGCCGGCGCTACGCCGATACCGGCTACAGCACCTGCGCCGGCCGCTCGGAACGGGTCGTGCGCAGGCTGTATACCGACCTCAATCCACTACGGTGCCGCTGCCGCTCGATCGCCAGCTCGATGAGCCGCGTGACCAGCTCTTGCGGTGGCAGGCCACTGGCCGCCCAGAGCTTCGGATACATCGACATCGCAGTGAATCCAGGCAGGGTATTGATCTCGTTGACCAACAATCGGCCGTCCCGACGCAGAAAAAAATCGACACGCGCCAGCCCGCTGCATTCGAGCGTGCGAAAGGTTTCGATGGCAAGCCGCTGCACCGCGGATGTCACCGCATCGCCGAGCGGTGCCGGAATCCTCCACGTCGTACCGTAATCGTCGAGATACTTGGCGTCGTACGAATAGAAGCCGTCGGCGTGAGCGACCACGATCTCCCCCGGAATGGACGCCACCGGGGAATCGTTGCCGAGCACGGCACACTCGATCTCGCGTCCGTCGACGCCCTCCTCGACCACGGCCTTGAGATCGTAGTCGAAGGCCGTCGCCAGCGCGGCCGGCAGCTGTCCGTGCGAAATCACACGGCTGATGCCGACGGAAGAGCCGAGATTCGCCGGCTTGACGAACAACGGACCCTGCAGCGATTCGATCTCGCGCAGGATCGCCGCCGGCTCGCGGCGAAAGTCGTTGCGCCGTACGACCATGAAGCGCGCCACCGGAATCCCCGCGTCGCGCAGCAGACGCTTCATCACGTCCTTGTCCATCCCGACGGCGCAGCCGAGCACGCCGGCACCGACGTAGGGAATGCCGACGATCTCGAGCAATCCCTGCATGGCGCCGTCTTCACCTTGCGTACCGTGGAGCACCGGAAAGATGGCGTCGAGCTTGCCCACCAAGCTGCGCGCGGCGGTATCGGCAGAAGCGGCCAGAGAGACCTCTGGGCCTGTCGCATCGATCTGCACCAGACGCGGATCGCCCTGATTGCACAGCAGACGTTGCATCGATTGCAGAAGCCAGCGGCCGTCGCGCGCAATGCCGATCGGCACCGCCTCGAATTTCTCCGGATCGAGCGCGGCAATCACGTTGCGCGCGGAGAGAATGGATACTTCGTGCTCGGCGGAGCGTCCACCGAACAGCACGCCGATTCGCAGTCGTCTGTCGCCCATGACTTGCGAGACTAGCGGGCGATCGGGCACAGGCGCGGGCGGATCATGACGAATTGTGGCGCGCCCGTCCTCAGCTGGCGGTGCGCCATGTGGTCGAGGGCTTGGCCGGAGCAGCCGCTTGAATGCCAGGAGCCTCGATCATTCGCAATACACGCACGACGCCAATGTGGCGGTTACTCCAGCCAGGCGCGCGAAATCCACATCTCCGGTGCCACGGCACCGTCGGCACGGAAGATCATGAAATCCACGATCTGCGCCAGATCCATCGATCGGCCGCGCGCGAAATCATGCAAGGTACCTGATCCCCAGCGTCCGGCCCGGCACTGGCGCGAAGACGACCGCTGCGAGCAGAATGCCGATGGTCGCAGCCGCACTGAGCCGTAATTTATTCATGATCCGGATCGCCCGATGAGCAATGCCGTCGACAATACACATTCCGCCCCGGCCTTGCCGCGCCCATCCGCCACGATTCTGCTGTTGCGGGAGGCAGCCACCGGTGTCGAGGTGCTCACGGTACGGCGCCACGCCAATCTGACCTTCGGCGGGCAGTGGGTTTTCCCCGGCGGCACCTCGAGTGCGGCGGACAGTTCCGCCGCCGCGCTCGCCCTGATCGACGATCCCGGCAGCTACAGCTACAGCTGCAGCCGCATGCGCAATCTGCAGGGCGAGCCGCTGCCGGTCGTCGAATGCCTGGGGCTGGCGCTGGCCGCCTGTCGCGAGACGTTCGAGGAAACCGGCATTCTGCTGGCAACCGATCGGAGCGGCCGCCCCTGCGCGCCTGAAGCGGTGGCACGCTTCCAAGAACTGCGTCCGCGTATCGTCGAGCAGCCGGCGCTGTTCATCGAACTGCTGACCCGGGAGCACTTGCGGCCGGACATCGCCCGACTGGTGTACTGGGCGCATTGGGTAACGCCCTCGGTCATGCCGCGGCGTTTCGACACACGCTTCTTCATCGTCGCTGCGCCGCCGGCGCAACCCGTGATTGCGGATTCACACGAAACCGTCGAGACCGCATGGCTGCCGCCGGCGCAGTCGATCGCAGCGGCACAACGCGGCGAAATGCCGCTCTCGCATCCGACGTTGTACAACCTGCATGAGCTGGCAGCCGCCCTGCAGCGCCATGGAACGCTCAGCGGCCTGCTCGCCGGCGAGGCCGCGCGGCCCGTCCTCCCCATCATGCCGAAGATGTTGCGCGAGAAGGGTTCGGTGACCATCCTGCTGCCGTGGAATCCGGACTACGCGGACGCCGCAGGTGAAGGCGTGCCGGCGAACATCGACTATCCGCAGGCGCTACGCTCATTGCCGGCGCTGATCCACGTTGCCAGCTGAGTTGATCTCATGACCACCGAACTACTGTTCCGCGACGATGCCTATCTGAAAACCGCGAGCGCGCGCGTGCTGGCTGTCACCCTGCGCGGAATCGAGTTGGACCGGACCATTTTCTATCCGCTGGGTGGCGGGCAGCCCGGCGACACTGGATTCCTCACGCGTGAGAGCGGTGAGCGCATCCAGATCACCGACACACGCAAAGGCGAGGCCATGAACAGCGTGGTCCACGTTCCGCTGGCCGGTGCCGCGCTACCGCAGCCCGGCGAATTGCTCACGCTCGAAATCGACTGGGCGCGGCGCTACTCATTGATGCGACTGCACACCGCTCTGCACGTCATGTCCTGCGTGGTGATCGCTCCGGTGTCCGGCGGCAATATCGCACCCGACAAGGCACGTCTGGATTTCGATATCGACATGTCCCTGCTCGATCCCGGACGCATCGAACAGGGAACCAATGAGCTGATCGCGCGTGGCGTCGAAACACAAACCGAATGGATCACGGACGAGGAACTCGACGCGCGCCCGGAGCTGGTCAAGACCATGAGCGTGCAGCCACCTCGCGGCGCGGGCCGCGTGCGCTTGTTGCGCATCCCAGGAATCGACTTGCAGCCCTGCGGCGGTACGCATGTTAAGAACATCGCGGAGATCGGCGGCATTCGGGTGCTCAAGATCAAGAGCGAGGGCAAGCGCAATCGGCGGGTGGAGATTGCATTGGCGGGCTAGGACTCCGCGCGTCGCACGCGCTACCTTGTCGAAAGAGTCCGCTCAACGCACCTTCCGCAGATTCTCGATTTCCGCCTGCCATTCCAGGCGCAGACGCTCGGCCACTGCCCCTGCGGGCTCTACACGAACTCTGCCAGGCGCGTCGGGAACATAGCGTTCGAGATCGCACTCCGCGAGCTGCGTTTCCGCGCGAGCGGGATTCGCTTCGATCCGTCTGCGAATGCGCTCGGCCGATTCGCGCCACGCCCGCAACGCAGTCGGGTCGCTCAGCAGCGGGCCTGAGCAGCTTTCGTACAGCGGTACCCGCGGCGCCTCCGACGGCCGGCGCCGGCGTCGATATTCGACCCAGGCCGGATCGATGTTGGACCAGGTGACGGCGGCGGCACCGTGATGCAGGCTGATGAAGACATAGCCGTGGAAGCGCGCCGGCAACTGCGTTCGCAGATCGATGCTGGCGGCGTGAACGCTGCCATCCCGGAAACGCCAGTAGATTTCGTAGTCCATGGCGCCATCGCCGAACTCCGGCGTCAGCACTTCGCCAGGACGAACATCCAGGCCCACATCCCGGAACGGCAGGCCGACGATGGTGAAAGCCGTGATCGGCTGCGAACCCAGGTTGATGACGCGCAGTGCGATGGGCGGGCGTTGCTCGGCAACCGCCGCAGAACCCAGCAAGGGCAGCACCGCGCAGCAAGTTGCCGCGAGACTCTTCATATCCGACCTCGATTGCGCAGCCATGAACGGTAGCGCTGCAGATCGACCGCGCCCCGTATGCCGCCAGGCTGCGGCTTCTCCCGGATCATCTCCAGCAATTCCGGGAACTGGAACTGCGGCGCCGTCGACTGACGCTGCGTCGCCGGCGGCTCCCAGAACAGGCACTGAATCGGATTGGCGCAACTGGCCGGCCGCCACTCGGGATCGTTCGGGTAGAAAATTTCGCGGTCCTGCGGCAGCGTCCGCTCGTCGTGCAGGATGGGAGCGCTGACGATCAGATGCTCGGCCTGCAATGGCGTCATGTTCACGCCGGCCGCCACCGCTTTCTTGTACATCCATTGCAGCGCGATATCCGACAGATCGCCGACGGAATAGCCGCCGCCGATGTCCGAGTGCGCGCCGATGAAACCCCGCTCTTCCCGATAGGCGGTGGTATCCGGGCTATGCTCCCTGCTCTGAATCGAGAGCAGGTCGAAAGCGGCGCGATGCTCGTTCAGCGCCACCGCGTGCGCAACCGTACCGATACGCTCGTCGATGCCGAAATCGTAGCCTATGTCCACACTGTTGCCGGGTATTCCGAACGAGCCGACGCTGTCGAACAGGCCCATGAAACGGATCCGCAGCGACCGGCATAGTCCGCCGCCCGCCAGGGCTTCGCGGTAGTGGCCCGCGTCGATGCGCTGGTAAATGCGGTTGGCAAACGCCCGCGCAATGGCCGCGCCGCGGCTGAAGCCGACCAGATCGATCACGCCGTCGAACGGCAGCTTGTCGAGACTGCCGGCGATCAGTTTGTCCAGATGTCCGAGGGCATCCTCGATCGTGGCCTGTCCGCCCAGA
>JBDHQY010000068.1:0-8886 GCA_039807315.1 Steroidobacter sp.
CCGGCGACATCGAGTTGCGTAACCAGTCCGCCGGCTGCGCGATCTTCGGTCAGTTGCAGCAGTTCTTCACCCGCTTGAATGTCGCTGTCGGCGATGCGGGCCTGCTCCTGGATGCCGCGCAACTCGAGATAGCCGCGCGTCACTTCCGCCAGCAATGAGAGTTGCGCCGCGTGCAGTTCCTCGACACTCGCTGTCGCGGACGCGTCGGCGGACTCGATGGCATGACGGACCCGGCCCCACAGATCCAGTTCCCAGGAGGCATCGAAGCCTGCCTGGTACACGTCGTGGCCTTGGCTCAGGGCATCGATGATGGCATCGCGATTGCCCGGTGCGCCGATGGCGTCGATCAGGCGTGTGCCGGTGCCGAATTCGCTGAGACGCTCGCGCTGATAGGAGGCGCTGGCGTTGACGCTCGGCCAGCGGTCGCCAGCGACTCCTTTACGCTGGGCGCGACTTTGCGCGACGCGTATTGCTGCGAGCCGTACATCGAAGTTCGCACCCAGAGCGCGTTGCGCCAGATCGTTCAGCGTGGCGTCGTTGAAGGATTTCCACCATTGCCGATCGATGTCCTGCGCCGTCGACCGGCTCGCCACGTCCTTGGTCTGGATGGTTTCCCATCGAGCCGGCGCCGCGATCTCGGGGCGCGTGAATTCCGGCCCGACCGAGCAGGCCGTCGTCAGAACGGCGCTTGTCAGAAGCAGCAGGTGAGCGGGGCGCATGATGACCTCTTCACGAAAATGAGGCGCTACGCGAGTCGATGCCGGAACAGCCAGGCCGCTGTCGGCAGCGTCACGGCGGCAATGAGTCCGAGCGGCCACAGATCATTGACGATCCAGGCAAAGCCGACGCCTTCCAGGTAAATGCGCTGCACCATCTCGATGGCGTAGCGCAGTGGGTTGACCAGAGTCAGGTACTGCATGACTTCCGGCATGTTGCCGATCGGCGAAGTCAGGCCCGACAGCAGCATCATCGGCATCAGCAGCACGAAGGTGTACAGCATCGCCTGCTGCATGGTGGCCGAGAACGCCGAGATCGCCAGCCCGATGCCCACCGAGGCGGTGGTGAACATGAGCAGGCTGGCGTACAGCGTCAGGAACGAGCCGGCGAAGGGAATGCGGAACCACAGCAGCGATACCAGCAGGATGGCGCTGGACTGCACCAGCCCGATGCAGATGGACGGCACGGCCTTGCCGACCATGATCTCGCGCGGACGCAGCGGCGTGACCAGCAGCTGATCGAAAGTCCCTTGTTCGCGCTCGCGCGCGACCGAGAGTGCCGTGAGCATCAGCGTCTGCAGCATGCTCAATGCCGCGATCAGGCTGGGGATCATGTTCCAGCGCGTTTCGAGATTCGGGTTGTACCAGGCGCGCATTTCCAGATGCAGCGGCGCGGCGCTGCCGCCGTGCTCTCGCTGCCAGCGCGCATTGAAGCTCTCGACGATGGTGCTGATGTAGCCGCTGGCGGTGGCCGCCGTGTTCGAATTGCGTCCGTCGAGCACCAGCTGCACGGGCGCGCTGTCGCCCGCCGCCAGCGCCCGCTCGAACCCCTGGCCGATGTGCAGCACCAGCAGAGCCTGCTTGCGGTTGATGGTCGGCGCGATCTGCGGCGGAGCCTGCAGCTGTGCCACGCGCCGGAAAATGCCGGAGCCCTCGATCTGTGCAATCAGATCGCGCGAGGCGGCGCTGTGGTCCTGGTCGAGCACGGCGTACGGCACCATGTTCAGGTCGTAGGTCGCCGCATAGCCGAAGATGAGCGATTGCAGGATCGCCGGCACGAACAGCACGATGCGGCTGCGCGGGTCCTTGAGGATCGCCAGCAGTTCCTTGCGGCACAGGATCAGGATGCGATGCAGGGAGTCGCGCATGCTAATCCAGCTCCTTGCGTGTGTTGATGCGCGCCAGCGCCAGCAGCACCACTGCGAAGAACGCCAACACCGCGCAGTCCCGCACGATCAGCGGCCACACGTTGCCGGCCAGGAACAGGGTCTGCAGCAGCTCGACATAGTAGGTGGCCGGCATCACGTGGCTGATGGTTCGCACCGCCAGCGGCAGGCTGCGCAGGTCGAAGATGAAGCCTGACAGCATCAGCGCCGGTAGAAAGCCGGTGATGAGGGCGATCTGGCTGGCCAGGAACTGGTTCTTCACCGCCGCCGAGATCAGCAGGCCGATCGCCAGCGACACCAGCAGGTACATCATGGACGCCAGCAGGATCAGCAGCAGCGAGCCGCGCACCGGCACTGCGAACAGCAGCTTGGCCGCCAGCAGGCACAGCATCAGACCGATCAGTCCCAGTCCGAAGTACGGCACGATCTTGCCGATGAGGATTTCCGTCGCGCGTACCGGCGTGACGAACAGCGCTTCGAGCGTGCCGCGTTCCCATTCACGCGCCATGACCAATGCAGTCAGCAGTGCGCCGATCAGCGTCATGATCAACACGATCAGCCCGGGTACCAGGAAGTGGGTGCTGTTGTTGGCTTCGTTGAACCACAGCCGCTGCTCGATGGTCACGGCACCAGCCGGATTGGCCGTGCCCGTGGATGCGTGCTTCGCTGCCCATTGTGCGATGGCGCCGCGCGCATAGCCTTGCATGATCCGTCCGCGATTTGCGTCGACTCCGTTGACCAGCAGCTGGATGGTGGCGTTGCCGCCAGCCAGCCGGCGCGAGAAATCCGAGCGCAAGTAGAGGATGCCGTCGACCTTGCGCGCCAGCATCAGTTGCTCGGCGTCATGCAGCGATGCGAGCGGTATCGGCGTGAAGTAGGGCGAGAGATAGAAGCCGGAGACGACATCCTGCGCCGTGGGCGATGCGTCTTCCATCACCACGGCCACCGGCATGTTCTTGACGTCGAACGACAGCCCATAGCCGAAGATCAGAATCAGGATCACCGGCAGCGCGATGCCGACCAGGACGTTGCTCTGATCGCGCAGCAGCTGACGTGCTTCCTTGCGGATCAATGCCCGCAGCCGCTGCCGGGTGGCGGTCGAGCCGGAGACGACGACATCCGGCCCGGTACTCACGCTGCCGCCTCGCGCCCTGTCGATTGGCGCGCTTTCTCGACGATGGCAATGAACGCCTGTTCCATGGTGGGCGCGTCGGTATGGCCGCGCACTTCATCGGGTGTGCCGATCGCCAGCGTCCTGCCGGCGTCCTGGATCATGATGCGATCGCAATACTCGGCTTCCTCCATGAAGTGCGTGGTCACGATGACGGTGGTGCCTTGTTCCGCCAGCGCCGTGATCCGACGCCAGAATTCGCGTCGCGCCAATGGATCGGCGCCGCTGGTGGGCTCGTCCAGGAACAGGATCTCCGGTTCGTGCAGCAATGCCGCGGCCATCGCGAGCCGGCGCTTGTAGCCGCCAGGCAGATCTTCCGCGGGCAGCGACTGCATCGTCTCTAGTTCGAACTGCTGCAATGTCGCTGACATGCGCAGGCGCAAGCGTTCGTTACGCAGACCGTAGGCACCGGCGAAGAATTCCAGGTTCTCGCGTACGTTGAGCTGCCCGTATAGGGAGAATTTCTGCGCTACATAACCGATGCGTTGTCGCGCTTCCGCGCGGGCGTGCCGCAGATCCGCGCCCGCGACCTGCAGCGTGCCGCTCGTTGCCGGCAGCAGGCCGCACAGCATCCGGAAGGTCGTGGTCTTGCCCGCGCCGTTCGGCCCGAGCAGGCCGAAGACTTCGCCCCGGTGAACTTCGAAGCTGGTGCGATCGACTGCGGTGAAGTCGCCGAACTTGCGTACCAGGTCGCGCACCTGGATGACGGCCTCGTTGCGGTCCACCGCGGCCGGCTCGATGGGTATCTGCGGCATTGCAGTTGCGTCCATGTGCGCCTGCGCCGATCGCTCATGCAGCAGCACCATGAAACCATCCTCGAGGCTGGCAGGAACCGGCTCGACGCGAATGCCGTCGAACATCGCAGGGCCGGTGTCTTGCTCCCGATCTCTCACCAAGCGCACGTGGCCGCCTTGTGGGACCGCGTCGATGATGTCGGCGTGATCCATCAGTCGGGCCTGCAGCTTGCGTGGCGGCTGGCCCGCGGGCGGATAGGCGATGAATGATCTGCCGGATGCGTGCCGGCGAACGTCCTGCGGCGAGCCAGTGGCGAGAACCTTGCCTTCGCGCATCACGATCACATGGGCGCTGCGCTCGGCTTCGTCCATGTAGGATGTGCTGACGAGCACCGATAGCCCGTCGTCGTCGACCAATTGCTCCACGATCTCCCACAGCTCGCGGCGCGACAGCGGATCGACGCCCACGGTCGGTTCATCGAGCAGCAGCAGCTGCGGCGAGCGCACCAGCGTGCAGGCTAGGCCCAGCTTCTGTTTCATGCCGCCGGAGAGTTTGCCGGCCAGCCGTTTGCGAAAAGCGCCCAGCCCGGTCATCTCCATCAGCCGTGGATATCTCGTGGCACGCCGCTGCGGCGCAATGCCGTGCAGGTCCGCATACAGATCGAGATTCTCCTGCACGCTCAGATCCTCGTAGAGGCCGAAGCGCTGCGGCATGTAGCTGATGCGGTCCTGGATCTGCTGCGGATGTCGGCTGACGTCGATGCCCAGCACCGTCAGCGAACCGGCATCGGCGCGCATCAGCCCGGCGGCAAGCCGCAGCAATGTCGTCTTGCCGGCGCCGTCGGGGCCGACCAGTGCGGTGAGCTTGCCGTGTTGCGCTTCGATCGATACGTCGTCGAGCGCGCGTGTCGCTGCATTCTTGCCGTGACTGAACGACTTCGACAGGTTGCGGCCGGTCAAAGCGACGGCGGATGCAGCGGTGAGCGCGCTCATTGCGCAGCCGCGGCGCTCGCCGGTTGTCCGGCTGTAGCCGTGGCCGAGGAGAGGTCGAGACGTACGGTCGCCGGCATTCCCAGTCGCAGCCGATCCTGCGGGTCCTTCACGAACACGCGCACCTCGTAGACCAGAGCGCTGCGCAGATCTTCGGTCTGCACGGTTTTCGGCGTGAACTCCGCCATCGAGGAAATGAAGCCGATCGAGCCGCTCAGCGGTGCGTCCGGAAAGCTGTCGACACTGATCTGCGCCGGCATTCCCAGGCTCACCCGGCCGAGCGCCGTTTCCGGCAGGTAGGCGCGTACCCATTTCGGCGCTGCAATCGCCAGCGACAGCACCGGGCGCTGCGGGGCTGCCAGCTCGCCCGGCTCCATCAGGCGGCTGCGCACCACGCCGTCGGTCGGTGCAACCAGCTCTGCGTCCTTGAGTTGCCGATGCAGCAGGGCGAGCTCTGCTTCGCTGGCCTGCAATTGGGCGGCAGCCTGCTCGATGTCTTCCTGTCGCGGTCCGGCAATGGCGAGATCGAGCGCTTTGCGCGTGTTCTCGACGCGGGCATCACCCATGCGTGCAGCTGCGGCTGCGGCGTCGAGTTCCTGCTTGCTCACTGCTCGTCCGTCGGAAGATGCGCCGATTTCCTTGAGGCGTTCGTACTGGCTCTGCGCATTTGCCGCTTCCGCTTGCGCAGATGCGAGCAGTGCGCGTGCCTGCGCGGTTTCCTCGGGGCGCGATCCATTTTTCAGCCGCAGGAGTGCTGCCTGCTGCGCGGCGACGCGTGCTTCGGCTTGCTGCACCTTCGGCAACAAGCGCCCTGTGTCCAGCCGCGCCAGCACTTGGCCCGTGTGCACCGTGTCGCCTTCGTCCACCAGCACCTGGGCAATGCGCTCGCTGTCGAGAAAAGGCAGATCGATCTGCCGCAGGTCGACATTGCCGTGCAGCACCAGCTGATCGCTGGAGCCCCCGCGTTCGAGCAGGAACAGCGCGACTACGAGCAACAGCGCCACGACCACCGCGATCACCAGTTTCTTGTTCATGGGGGGGCTCGTTTCGAGGAGGGGGCTTCTTGGGGAAGGACTTGCCAAGCGGGCACGAGTTTAGTCAAAATGAAATTTGAATTTCAATTAGGATTTCCGCCGACGCTGCCATCGATGAGTGCCTCGACTCGAACACCGCGCCATCGCCCTCCGGCCCGCCAGGACGGCGTGGCAACGCGTCAGCAATTGCTGCAGGCAGCCGGCGAAGTATTCGCAGCTCATGGCTACGCCCGGGCGACCAGCAAGGAAATCTGCCAGCGGGCCAACGCCAATGTGGCAGCGGTGAACTATCACTTCGGCGGCAAGGACGGACTTTACGCAGCGGTGCTGGAAGAAGCGCACCGTCGTCTCATCAGCATCGAATCGCTGGCTGCTGTGGCGCAGAGCGATATCGATGCGCGCTCCAAGCTGCGCATGTTCATCGGACGGATCGTCAGTGAGATTGCCAATCGAGACGAAAGCTCGTGGGAGCTGCGCGTATTGAGTCGCGAGCTGCTGTCGCAGTCCCCGCTGATGGAGCGCATGATCACCAACCAGGTGCTGCCCAAGGTGAAGATCTTCAGCGGCATCGTGGCCGAGATCATGCGGCTGCCGGTGACGCATCCGGCCGTGGGGCGCAGCCTGGTGAACATCGTCGGGCCGTGCATTTTTCTTTTGATCGCCAATCGCCTGCTGCAGCAGCGGATCCTGCCGCAGCTGGACCTGGATGCCGCAGGCCTGACCGAGCATATGGTGTGCTTCGCGCTGGCCGGAATGCAGGCGATCGCGCAGGAAGCGAAACGATCCGGATCGAAGTAGCCGGGAGCATGCAATTGCCGCTTGCCGGCGCGGTCGGCTGACGAGCGCACCACAGCTTCAGAAGGCACCGGTTCGCGATTGTGCGTGTCATTTCGCACCAAACGCGCGCACGTCCAGGCACTCGCCGCGCTAAACTAGTGCGGTTGTCGGGAGGCTCGAGCCGATCGCCGGCACGATCGGCGGACGGTTCGAGTGTCGATGTACGGCATGGAACGTGCATTGCCCAGCAGCGCCGCGGCCGCTATCCGGCCATTCGTCCCGAGCCGCGCCGAAGCAATACTGGTCATCCCGCACTTGGAGACAGGAGCCCCGGGGAATCATGAAACTCATCAGCGCCATCATCAAACCGTTCAAACTCGATGACGTGCGGGCCGCGCTCTCGGAAATCGGCGTCTCCGGCATGACCGTCACGGAGGTCAAGGGCTTCGGCCGCCAGCGCGGTCACACCGAGCTGTATCGCGGCGCCGAGTACGTGGTGGATTTCGTGCCCAAGACCCGTATCGAGGTGGCGGTGAAGGAGGCGCTGGTCGAGCAGGTGACCGAGGCCATCATCAACGCCGCCAAGACCGGCAAGGTCGGCGACGGCAAGATTTTCATCACCGACCTGGAGCGGGTGCTGCGCATCCGCACCGGCGAGGCCGACGATCAGGCCCTTTAGAGCTTCGGCCCCGCGTCATTTGTCTTGCAGTGGCGCGGATGCCGGCAAGCAACGACCTCGGCGTTTCGTTCACTGCGATCCCATGATTGCGCCTCGTCGCAGCCATCGCGGCGGGGTTCGCGGTCGAGAGCATGGCGGGCTTTACCGAGTGCCGATCGCGTGCGGACCCTGGTGGTCGCGCTGCTAGACTGTGCTCCGGTTCCACGAAGCTGGCGTCCGGCACATGACACACGCGATTCGCATCCACCGCCACGGCGGTCCCGAGGTCTTGCAATGGGAAGCGGTGGAGGTGGGCGAGCCCGGTCCCGACGAAGTCCGCGTGCGCCACACCGCCATCGGGCTCAATTTCATCGATGTCTATCAGCGCACCGGGCTTTATCCCGGTGATCTGCCCGCGACGCCGGGGCGAGAGGCCGCCGGCGTGATCGAAGCCGTCGGTGCGCGGGTGAAGCACTTCAGCGTCGGCGAGCGCGTTGCTTACGTCGGCACTGTCCCCGGCTCCTATTCGCAGTCGCGCATTCTGCCGGCCGACCGGCTGGTGGCGCTGCCGGATGCCATCGACGACAAGCAAGCCGCTGCCATCATGCTCAAGGGCCTGACGGTGCAGGCGCTGCTGCGTCAGACCTATCGCGTGCGCAAGAGCGATACCGTGCTGATTCACGCCGCCGCGGGCGGCGTGGGCCTGATCGCCGTGCAGTGGGCCAAGTATCTTGGCGCCAAGGTCATCGCCATCGTCGGCTCCGCGGCCAAGGCCGAGCTGGTGCGGGCGCGGCGGGCCGATCACGTGCTGCTGTCCGGGGACGATTGGGTCGCGCAGGTCAAGTCGATCACGCGCGGCCGTGGAGTCAGCGTCGTCTATGATTCGGTGGGCAAGGACACCTTCATCGGCTCGCTCGACAGCCTGCGGCCGCGCGGCATGATGGTGACCTTCGGCAACGCCTCCGGCCCGGTGCCGCCGATCGCGCCGCTGGAGCTGAGCCGCCGCGGCTCGTTGTACCTGACCCGGCCGACCCTGTTCCATTACATAGCCACGCGCAGTGCGTTGCAGCGGGCCGCGCAGGAACTGTTCAATCTGGTGGCGCATTCTGTGATCAGCGTGCACGTTGGGCAAACGTATCCGTTGCAGGATGCGGCCCGTGCGCATCGCGAGCTGGAAGCACGGCTGACAACGGGCTCGACGGTGCTGTTGCCATGAGGAGCAGGATCACACGGGGACAGGTGCACACCGGTCGTCTAAGGTAGGCGCCTGCCCTGCAATGCGGGGGGTGAACAGGCTGTGACGTCGGGCTGTGCCAATCGCGGGGCGATGACCCTAGCGCTCATCCTGTCTCAGGCAGGAGCAACCTTTTTCTTTCGTCCGCTTCTGGCGCAGACGCAACCGGAGCCTGCCGGCGAACACAGCAATGTCGCGAGCCGGGTTCATGTGCCTGACGCGACGGCGCTGCCGACGCCGAAGCAGCTGGAAGCCGCCGGCGCGACGATCGGCGAAATCCGGATCGTCAACGGCGACGTGTTCGATACCGATCTGCCGGGAGAGAACAAGAGCCTGTTCCGGCTGGCCAACAAGCTGCACATCGAGACCCGTCCGTCCGTCATCCGCTCGCAGCTGCTGTTCAAGG
>JBDHQY010000069.1:0-8880 GCA_039807315.1 Steroidobacter sp.
CATGAGCTGAGTTCATGTTCTGGCTCATGGGCCTGTTGGGCGGTGCGTCGGTCGGTGTGATCCTGGGACTCATCGGCGGCGGTGGCTCGATCCTGGCCATGCCGCTCATGGTGCACCTGTTGGGTGTGAGCTCACCTCACGTTGCCATCGGCACGACGGCGGTGGCGGTCACGGTGAATGCCCTGGCCAACCTGTCACTGGCGGCGCGGCGCAACCTGATCAAATGGCGCTGCACCACGCTCTTTGCCGTCAGCGGCGTGGCAGGCGCTGCGGCCGGAGCTGCCTTGGGAAAACGGCTGGATGGCCGGCACCTGCTGCTGCTGTTCGGGTTGCTGCTGCTGGTCGTCGGCATTTTCATGTTCCGTCCGCCTGCGAATCCGGGCGATCCACGGGTGCATCTCGATCAGGGCTCGGCGTGGCGCCTGGCGCCACGGCTGGTCGCGCTGGGCCTGGTGACCGGCGCGGTGTCGGGGTTCTTCGGCATCGGTGGCGGTTTCCTCATCGTGCCCGCGCTCATGCTTGCCACGGGCATGCCGATGCTCATGGCGGTGATGTCGTCGCTGCTGGCCGTGGCGGCATTCGGATTGACGACCGCCATCAGCTACGCGGCTGCCGGCCTGGTGGATTGGCGTCTTGCCGGCGTATTCGTTCTCGGTGGAATCGCCGGAGGCCGGGTGGGCTCCCGGCTGGCTGTGCGGCTGGCCGGCCACAAGCTTGGGCTCTCCCGCATGTTTGCCGTGCTGGTGGTGGCGGTGGGGATCCATCTCGGCATCACCGGCTTGCGCGACCTCTGACAAGCACAGGCTTCGGTCGAACGCTTTCCGCCGAGGCGGGAAGCGTTCGGACGAATACCCGCGGTTTGCGCTGACTCGGCGAATGTTGGCGAGGCCGCTCGGTGCCGCTGGAAAAATTCGGCGCTTGCACCGGCTGGAGGTTTTCTTTATCAATGCGCCAGATTGCAATGTGCATTGCAGCACGGGACGGCCATGCGGATAGCGTTTTTCGGAGCGACACAGACGGTCACCGGCTCACGGTATCTATTGGAGTGTTCGGGCCGGCAGCTGTTGATCGATTGCGGGCTGTTTCAGGGCTACAAGCATCTGCGACTGAAGAACTGGGCGCGGTTGCCGTTCGAGCCGAGCCGGATCGATGCCGTGGCGCTGACCCATGCGCATCTGGACCACAGCGGCTTTCTGCCGGTGCTGGTCAGGGACGGGTTTCGCGGTTCGATCTATGCGACGCAGGCAACCTACGAACTGTGCCGGATCCTGCTGCCCGACAGCGGGCGGCTGCAGGAGGAGCAGGCGCAGTATGCGAACCGCTACGGCTTCTCGAGGCATTCGCCGGCGTTGCCGCTTTACACGGAGGCGGACGCGCTCGAGTGCTTGACGCGCTTCCGGACGGTCGATTTCGACCAGCCGCTGTCAGTGCTGCCTGGCGTGACGGCGCTCTTCAGCCGCGCCGGACATCTGCTCGGCGCTGCCAGCATTCGCGTCGAGCACCAGGGGCGCTCGATCCTGTTCTCGGGCGATGTCGGCCGGCCGAACGATGAGCTGATGCCGCCGCCCGTGGCGCCGCGGGCGTCGCACTATCTGGTCGTGGAGTCGACCTACGGAGATCGTTCGCACACGGCGGTCCCGGCGCAGGAGGAACTGCGCGAGCTGGTGCGACAGGCTTGCGAGCGCGGCGGCGTGGTCGTGATTCCCACGTTTGCGGTGGGTCGGGCGCAGTTGCTGCTACTGCTGCTCGCACGCTTGAAGTCTGCCGGGCAGATTCCTGACGTGCCGGTGTATCTTGACAGTCCGATGGCCATCGATGCGACCGAGCTGTTGCTGCGCTTCGCAGGCGAGCACAGGCTGACGGGCCAGGAATCGCAGGCGCTGGGGCGGGTGGCGGCGCTGGTCCGAACGCCGGAGCAGTCGCGCGAACTCGACAGGATTCGTCAGCCCGCCATCATTCTTGCGGCCAGCGGCATGGCCACCGGCGGCCGGGTGCTGCATCACTTGAAGGTCTTTGCGCCGCAGCCGCGCAATCTGATTCTGTTCGCCGGGTTTCAAGCGGGCGGTACCCGGGGAGCGGCGCTGGTCGGCGGCGCCAAGAGCATCCGCATCCACGGCGAAGCCGTTGCGGTGCGAGCGCAGGTGGCGCAGCTGGATTGCGTGTCGGCCCATGCGGACGCTAACGAGCTGATCGCCTGGATGCAGCGTATCGGCAAGCCGCCGCGGCGTGTGTTCATCACGCATGGCGAAGCCGCTGCCAGCGATGCGTTGCGACAAAGGATCCAGGGCCAGCTGGGCTGGCCGGCCGAAGTGCCGGAATATCGTGACCGGATCGATGTGGGCTAGCGCGGGCCGCCCGTTGGCGGCAACGGGCGCAGCGCGGCAGGGTACGTAGACAAACACGGGAATCCACGCTGAACCTGCACCCCTGGCGCGCGGATGATCCGGCCGATTCCGCTCAGGCGCAGCGTGCGAGGCAGAAGCCGTATGTATCGAAAAATCCTCGTTCCCGTCGACGGTAGCGCGACTTCGAAGCTGGGGCTGCAAGAAGCGATCAAGCTGGCCAAGGCCACCGGCGCCGCGTTGCGCATCGTGTACGTGGCCAATGAGTTCATATTCGATGCCCGCTACCTGACGCCGAAGACCTACGAGATGCTGCTCGAGGCATTCCGCGCCGATGGCTTCTCGATCCTGGATGACGCCAGGCAGCTGGCCAGCCGCGCCGGGATCGAGTTCCAGACGGATCTGATCGAAACCGTCGCCGGCCATGTCTCGGATCTGATCCTGGAAGTGGCGCGGCAATGGCCGGCCGATCTGATCGTGATGGGAACGCACGGCCGGCGGGGTTTGAACCGGCTGGTGCTGGGCAGCGACGCCGAAATGGTGTTGCGTTCCTCCTCGGTGCCGGTGCTGTTCGTGCGCGCTCAGGTGCAAAGCGACTGAAACGTCTCGTGTAGTGGGATCCTGCACGAACCCGCTCGTTGGGCTCGAGCGTGAGTCGCGAAGTCCGCTCGATGCCGGCGTTGGCTGGCACGAACGCACCGCCATCAGTCTTAGCGCCTTACGCGGTTCCCCGAATTCGCTCGATGCCCATGTTGGGAAAGACTCCAGGTGCGACCGGCCGGTCGCACTCGAGATCCTGGAGGTCTTATGAACCTGCTTCGTTGGGAACCTTTTCAGGAGCTGGAGGAAATGTTCCGCCAGTATTCTGCCTTGCCTTCGCTGCGGCGCCGCGCCGAGGGTTCGACTTGGGCACCGGTGGCGGATATCAGCGAGAGTGACCAGGAATATCTGATCAAGGCCGAGCTGCCCGAGGTGCAGAAGCAGGACGTCAAGATCACGCTCGAGGACGGCGTCATCACCATCAGCGGCGAGCGCAAGCAGGAGAAGGAGCTCAAGCAGCAGAACGAGATCCGCGTGGAGAGTTTCTACGGGGCGTTCTCGCGCAGCTTTTCGCTGCCCGAGAACATCGACGCGGAGCACATCAGCGCCGAATCCAAGGACGGCGTGCTGAAGGTGCGCATCCCCAAGACGCAGAGCCTCAAGGCCCGTCCCGTCACGATCGCAGTGAAGTAACGAAACCGCACCCGCCGGGGCGAGCGCCCCGGCGTCGCTTCCGACGGAGGTTGCTCATGAAAAAATCGAAGGTTGCGCCGACCCGCAAGATCACCGCCAGCGAGCCGCTGGCATCGATGGGACTGGTGGACAGGCCGGCGAACAATGAATTGCAGCGCCGCGCCATGGTATCCGAGGCGGCCTACTACCGGGCGCAGCGACGCGGGTTCGAGCCGGGATACGAACTGGAGGATTGGCTGGCCGCGGAAGCGGAGATCAATGCCTGTTCGTTGCTGCGTGATCTGCGGCCTCGATCCCCTAGCGGCTAGGGTCATCCCCGCATGGCGGCTCGATCTCGCGATCCCGAACACTGTCGTGCGATCCACAACTCGAGCGGGGGAACATCATGAAAGTCGGCGACTATTGCAAACGGGCGGTCGTCTCCATCGACGGCAGCACGGACATCGTGGCGGCGGCCAGGCTGATGCGCGAGCGGCATGTGGGATTTCTCATCGTGACGCAGGAAGGAGACGAGATCCGTCGGCCCGTCGGCGTCCTGACCGATCGCGACATCGTGCTGCAAGTGACGGCGCGGGAAGTGGATCCGCAGTCGCTGCGCACCGAGGACGTGATGACCCGCAAGCCGCTCATCGCCGGCGAGAGCGAGGAGTTGGGCGACGTATTGCAGGCCATGCAGCTGTCCGGCATCCGTCGAGTGCCTGTCATCGATGCGCGTGGTGCGCTGAGCGGCATCTTCGCCATCGATGACGCGATCGATCTGATCACCGACTTGCTCTGCAGCATCTCCGGCTCGATCAAGAGCGGTCAGCGGGAGGAGTGGCGCAAACGCTCGAGCCGGGTCTGATATCCCGGCGTTCATGCGGCGGCCGGCAGGCGAAACCAGAAGCGTGCGCCGCCGGCCGGCAGGTTCTCGAAGCCGATCGTGCCGCCGTGCGCATCGACGATGGCGCGGCTGGAAGCCAGCCCGAGGCCCGTGCCCTGCGTCTTGGTGGTGAAGAATGGCTGGAACAGTCTGCCGCGCACCGGCTCCGGTATACCGGGGCCGTGGTCCTCCACCGCGATGCACACGCCATAGCGATCGCTAGTGATCTGGATTCGGACCTGCAGCGGCGCTCCGTGATCGCACTGTGCTTCCAGGGCGTTCTGCACCAGAGTGAGCAGCACATGCTGAATGCGCAGCCGATCGATCAGCACCCCGGGCAGATCCGGTTGCAGCGACAGCCCGAGTTCGGAACCGGAGCGATTCGCCTGCAGATGCAGCACCGGCATGAGCTCCATGACCACCTCGGCCGGCTCGCACAGGCTGCGGACCGATTCCGCGGAGTTGAAAAGGCCCCGGATGCGTCGGATGCCCTGACCGGCGTGCAGCGCCTGCTCGCTTATGTGCTGCAGGACTTCCACCGAGGGCGCGATCATGGGTACGGGTCGTTCGAGCATGCGCTGTCCGGCCTGTGCGAAG
This sequence comes from Steroidobacter sp., assembly GCA_039807315.1. Classification (GTDB taxonomy): domain Bacteria; phylum Pseudomonadota; class Gammaproteobacteria; order Steroidobacterales; family Steroidobacteraceae; genus Steroidobacter. The sequence goes on from JBDHQY010000069.1 coordinate 5,035, forward strand.
GTGGCGATTGCGCCGATCGGTTGATTGAGCTCGTGGGCGATGCCGCTCGCCATTTCCTCCAGGGCCGAGAATCGCGCCAACTGCAGCAGTTGCTCCAGCAGGCGCGCCGCAGCGGTGTCGGTTGCCCGCGAGGTGCGCAGGCCTTTTGCTGATTCGGTCACGGGGAGGGTGTTGGCCTGGCGCGTGGTAGGGGCTCGAAGCGGATCAAGGGTCCCGAGCGTCATGATGATCGCAGCCTGCCGCATGCGGGCCTGCCGCACACCCGAGAAATCCACGCAACGCCGTGCGCCTGCCCCTTAAAGACAAGCCGCAGGCGCGCGTCCATCTTAGCAAGCCTGGAAAAACCTCCGACCGGTGACTTCGCAATGAGCACTTCCATGAAAGATCTGGTGCAGATCAAAGAACGTCTGCTGGCGCGCCGCGCCGACCTGGCGCATCGACGCGGTCGCGTCGAGCTGGATCTGGAACGCGCTCATGAGCCGCTGGTGGCCGATTTTTCCGATCAGGCGATACAACGGCAGAACGATGCGGCGCTGCAGGCGATCGGCGAGGCGGCCGACGACGAGATTGCGGCCATCGACGCTGCGTTGCAGCGGCTGGAGTCGGGGCACCATGGAATCTGCGCCAGATGTCAGCAGGCCATCGAGCCGGAGCGGCTCCTGGCGGTACCGCATGCGGTCATTTGCGCTTCGTGCGTACGCGGCTGACGATGCGCCGAAAAACTCTGCATCCGGCGTTTCCTTGCGAAGCGTTCGTTGGCGAGCAGCTGACGAATGTGCCGCTGTGATCGGTGACGTAACCGGCGCTCCTCCGGCGCCGGCGTGTTTCGTATTCCTGCAGTGGGAGATTTGCGAGCGGCTTAAGAGGAAGCCCCGATTTCTTCTACGGCGCGCAGCGCCCGACACTGCGGTCATGAAGTCACGATGTCCAGCCGTCGCGGGCTTGCGAATGCAAGCCGTGATCCGGGTCTTTGTTGCGGTGATGGCTTGTGCCTGGGGGCTGTCTGCGAGCCCGGCGCGCGCCGCGACGGCCAGAGTGGATCAGCTCATCCAGGATGCACTGAGTCTGGAACCGGACTCCCGGCAGGGGGCCGCCGTGTACCAGCAGCAGTGCCAGCGCTGTCACGGCGGTGGAGCAGCGGGCGATGCCGACAACGTCGTTCCGGCGCTCGCAGGTCAGCGCGAATCCTATCTGGTGAAGCAGTTCGCCGATTTCACCGAATTCGAACGCGGAGCCCGCGAGATGCACTCGGTCCTGGCAAAAGCCGCGCTGTCCGAGCTGCAGGTCTGGGCGAATCTTGCCCGCTATCTGAGCAGTCTGCCGCCGGCGAGGAGCACGGAAACCGGCAACGGTGGCGGCGCGCGGTTGGGTGCCAAGCTGTTCGCCGGGCAGTGTGCCTCCTGCCATATGGACGATGCCGGCGGCGACCAGGAGGGTTTCGTTCCTTCGCTGCGCAGCCAGCACTATTCCTACCTGCTACAGCAGATGCGCAGCCTGGCTGCATCGCATCGTCGGAATGTCGATGACGATGTGGCGGTGCTGCTCGACGATCTGGAGACCGAGGATTTGACGGCGCTCGCCGATTACCTATCGCAGCAACGCGGACCGGCGCGAGACCGCGCCCGCTTGCGTGACGACGGCATCTTGCGCAATTGAACGAGGACGGATCATGAACCCGATGCGCAGCATCCTGATCATCGTCGACCCGACCGCCGAGCAGCATCCGGCGGTGACCAAGGGAGCGCTGCTGGCGCGAAGATTCGGAGCGCGCCTGGAACTGTTCGTCTGTGATACCAGGGCGTCGCGCGAGGCGCGCATGATCGCCCAGGCACGCACGCGTCAGCCAGGTTCGTTGCGCAGCGCGGCGAGCCTTCTCGAATCGTTGGCTGCGCCGTTGAGGCAGGAAGGGCTGGAAGTGACCACGCAAAGCCAGTGTGCGAATCCCTTGCACGTCGCTCTGGCGCAGCGGGCCAGGAACTGCACCGCCGATCTGGTGGTGAAGGACACGCATCATCATTCCATGGCGCGCCGCACCTTCCTGACCAATACCGATTGGCAGCTGATTCGCGCCTGCCCGGTGCCGCTGTTGCTGACCAAGGCCGGACCGTGGGCCCAGATGCCGCAGATCCTCGCGGCGGTCGATCCCGGCCATGTCAATGACAAGCCCGCTCTACTCGATGAAGAGATCGTCGAGTTTGCGGCCGCCCTGAGCAAGGGCATCGGCGGCCGGCTGCAGGTGTTGCATGCCTATGTGCCGACCGCCGTGGCCAGCGCCGCCGCCGCCGAAACGATGATCTTCTCGGTGTCCGCCGAGGATCTGGCGCAGCAGGAGGAGGGTATTCGTAGCGCGATCCTGGAGCTGGCCGCGAAGCACGGCGTGACGGCCGAGCGCATTCATCTGGAGGCCGGTGGGCCGGCAGAGGTGCTGCCTCGTCTGGCGCGCACGCTTCAGGCCGACATCATGGTCATGGGCGCGATCTCGCGCAGCAACCTGCAGCGCGCATTCATCGGCAGCACTGCGGAAGATGTGCTCGAGCACCTGCCGTGCGACATGCTGATCGTCAAGCCGCCCAACTTTGCCGATCTGCTGCCCTTCTGATCGAGGGCTGCGCGCGCCCGTTCTCTACATTGTCGATACGGCGACCGCGCCCATGCTGCTGAAGACGTCGAGTCGGGAAGGATCGACCCGGGCCGCCTGATCACGCATCGATTCGCCCTGGATCGGCAGGCGGCTCGCCGGGCGCTGGCGTGCTCGATTCTGCACACCAGCGCCGTTGGAGCGATCGGCGTTTGTCAGCTCAGCGTGAGTGCTTTCTGCATCGCCGCCAGTCCTTCGCGCAGGAGGGCGTCCGAGATGGTGAGCGGACACAGGATCCGGATGGTCTCGCCGTAGGTGCCGCAGGTCAGCAGCAGCAGGCCGTGTTCCAGCGCCCGGGTGGTGACCAGCTTGGCGGTGGCGCCGTCGGGCTCGTTCCCGGCACCACGCGTCTTCACCACGTCGAAGCCGATCATGGCGCCCGGGCCACGAACGTTGGCGATCGGGACGCAGCGCTCGTTCGCGGCGATGGCCACCAGCTGCTGGCGAATGAGGGTGCCGATGTGGTTCGCGCGCTCGAGCAGCTTCTCTTCCTCGATCACATCCAGCACCGCCAGGGCGGCGGCGCAGCCGATCGGCGAGCCGGCATAGGTGCCGCCGAGGCCGCCGGGTTCGACCGCCTCCATGATGGCGGCGCGGCCCAGCACGCCGGCGAGCGGAAAGCCGCCGGCCAGCGACTTGGCCATGGTGACCAGGTCCGGCTCCACCCCGGAATGCTCGATCGCGAACATCCGACCGGTACGGCCGAATCCCGCCTGCACCTCATCGGCGATCAGTACGATGCCGTGTTCGTCGCAGATGCGCCGCAATGCGACCAGCAGCTCGGGCGGCGCCACGTGGAAGCCGCCCTCGCCCTGGACCGGCTCGATGATGATGGCGGCGACGCGGCTCGGTTCGACATCTGCGTAGAACAGCGCCTGGATGGCACGCACCGTGTCCTGGACATCCACACCCCGATGTCCGATCGGAAACGGAATGCGAAAGATGTCGCTGGCGCTCGCGTTGACCGCGCGCTTGTACGGCGTCACTTTTCCGGTGAGCGTGGAGGTCAGCTGGGTTCGCCCATGGAAAGCGCCGGAGAACGCTATGACCGCGGAGCGACCGGTGGCGACACGGGCGATCTTCACCGCATTCTCGACCGCTTCGGCGCCCGTGGTGACCAGCAGGGTGCGCGCCGGGCCCTTGAACGGGGCGAGCGCGTTGAGGCGTTCTGCCAGTCGCACATAGGGCTCGTAAGCCATCACCTGGAA
>JBDHQY010000070.1:0-8859 GCA_039807315.1 Steroidobacter sp.
GCCATCGGAGCTTGGGGCTTCGATCGCGACGGCATGGATACCTCCGTCAAGCCGGGCGACGATTTCTACGAGTACGCCAACGGCCAGTGGCTCAAGAGCAATCAGATTCCGGCGGACCTGACCAGCTGGGGGGCGTTCAACAAGCTGGCCGTCGAAGCCGAAGGGCAGCTGCGCGGCATCATCGACGGGCTGCCGAAGGATGCGCCGGCCGGCAGTGCCGAGCAGAAGGTCCATGATTTCTATCAGGCCTACCTGGATGTCGCGGCCATCGACCAGCTGGGCCTGGAGCCGGCGAGCGCCGGGCTGAAGGACATTGCCGCGGCCAAGACCCACGCCGACATCGCACGCCTGATGGGACGCCCCGATCTGGGCCTGGATACGCCGATCAACGTCGACGTCACCATCGACGACAAGAATCCGGATCGCTACGTCGTCGGTGTCGGCCAGTCGGGCCTGAGCTTGCCGGACCGCGACTATTACCTGAAGGACGATGCCGCGCTGGTGGAGATCCGCAAGAAATTCCAGGCGCATGTCGAGCGCATGCTGAAGCTGGCGCAGGAGCCGGATGCGGACAAGCAGGCCAAGTCCATTCTCGAGCTGGAGACGCAGATCGCGAAGCGTCACTGGCCGGCGGCCAAGCGCCGCGAGCGCGAGCTCACTTACAACCTGCGTACCCGTGAACAGCTCGAAGCCCTGGCGCGCAAATATCCGTGGCAGGAGCTGCTGAGCGCCGGTGGGCTGCAGGACCAGCACGAATTCATCGTGGCCGAGCTGGACGCGGTGCAGTCGCTGGCCGGCTTCTTCACCACCGTGCCGGTGAGCACCTGGCGCAGCTATCTCAAGTATCACTATCTCGACAGCCACGCCGCAGTATTGCCGCAGGCGTTCGATGACGAGCAGTTCGACTTCTACGGTCGCACGCTCAACGGCGTGACGCAGAAGCGCGATCGCTGGAAGCGCGGCGTGCGGACGCTCAATGGCGCGCTCGGTGAAGTTCTCGGCCAGCTGTATGTGAAGCAATACTTCCCGGAAGAGTCCAAGCGGCAGATGGTCGAGCTGGTCGAGAATCTGCGGCGCGCCTATGCGCAGCGCATCGAGGCGCTGCCCTGGATGTCGGCCGAAACCAAGAAAGTGGCGAAGCAGAAGCTGGCCACCTTCCGGCCCAAGATCGGCTATCCGGACAAGTGGAAGGACTATTCGAATCTGCAGATTCGCGCCGGCGATGCTTTCGGCAACGCCGTGCGCGCGCGCGTCTTCAGCTGGCAGTTCGACGTGAATCGGCTGGGCCAGCCCACCGACAAGGACGAGTGGTTCATGACGCCGCAGACCGTGAACGCCTACTACAACCCGACGTTCAACGAAGTGGTGTTCCCCGCCGCCATCCTGCAGCCGCCGTATTTCGATCCGCATGCCGATCCGGCGGTGAACTACGGCGGCATCGGCGGCGTGATCGGCCATGAAATGGGCCACGGCTTCGACGATCAGGGCGCCAAGTCCGATCCCCAGGGCGTGCTGCGCACCTGGTGGCAGCCGCAGGACGAAGCGGCGTTCAAGAAGCTGGTGGATGCACTGGTCGGGCAGTACGACAGCTACGAGCCGCTGCCCGGTCTGAAGATCAATGGCCGGCTCACGGCGGGCGAGAACATGGGCGACCTCGGCGGCCTCACGGTTGCGCACGAGGCGTATCACTTGTCGCTGAATGGCCAGCCCGCTCCGGTGCTGGACGGCTTCACCGGCGAGCAGCGTTTCTTCCTGTCCTGGGCGCAGGTGTGGCGCGAACTAAAGCGCGATGAAAGCCTGCGCAACCAGATCATGAGCGACCCGCACAGCCCGCCGGAATTCCGCGTCTACGGCGTGGTGCGCAACATCGATGCCTGGTACGACGCTTTCGGCATCAAGCCGGAAGACAAGATGTACCTGCCGCCGGAGCAGCGCGTCCATATCTGGTAAGCGGCGGATTCGCCGGGCGACCGGCGACACGCTTGCTGATTCCAATGCCTGCCTTCCTGCCCTCTCGCGCTGCAGGGGGGTGGGTGAGGCAGCCGCGATAATCCGCCTGCATCCGTGCGCCGACGCTCGATTTCTTCCCCGGGAAAAGTGGCAGAGCCTCCTCGTGGAGAAGGCCTACAGCAGTCGGGTGCCGTTCGGCACCTTGCGCTCCGGCATTGCCAGCACGACACGTCCCTGCTCGTCATGGAAGCCGGTGACCAGCACCTCGGAACGGAACGGTCCGATCTGCTTCGGGGGAAAATTCACCACGCCCACGATCTGGCGTCCCACCAGCGCTTCCTTCGAATACAGCGCGGTGATCTGCGCGCTCGACATTCTGACGCCGATGTCAGGGCCGAAGTCGATGCGCATCTTCCAGGCCGGCTGGCGCGCTTCTGGAAATTCCATGACTTCCAGGATGGTGCCGATGCGCAGCTCCACCTTCATGAAATCCGCCCATTCGATCGCTGGCATCGACGTACTCCTTGGACAAAAACCTGCAATCTCATTCGACAAGCGCGGCGGCGAGCGGTGGGTAATCCAGAGCATCGACGTTCGCATTGCCCGGCGCGACCATTGGCAGCACGTGCTGCTCTTCCGCAATCGGCACGCGGATCAGCATCGGGCCTTCGCCGCTCAACGCCTTCGCGAGGGCGCCGTACGGTGCGGCCGATGATTCCAGATCCAGCGCCGCGATGCCGAAAGCTCGGGCGATGGCGACGAAATCGCTGGGAGCGTGGAACTGCGAGGCGACCAGGCGCTTGCCGTAGAACAATTCCTGCTGTTGGCGCACCAGACCGAGCGCCGCATTGTCGAGCACGATGATTTTGACATTCAGAGCGAGCTCCGCCAGCGTGGCGAGCTCCTGAATGTTCATCAGCAGACTGCCGTCGCCGGTGAAGCAGACTACGCCGGCGCCCGGCCTCGCCAGTGCTGCGCCGATGGCTGCCGGCAGGCCGAATCCCATCGTGCCCAGGCCGCCGGAGGTGAGCCAGCCGTCGGGTCGGCGAAACGGGTAGGTCTGCGCCACCCACATCTGGTGCTGGCCGACGTCGGTGGTGACGATGACGTCGTCGCCGGCGAGCTGGCCGACCGCGCGCACGATGCCGTAAGGTGAGCATATCTTGTCGGCATCGGGCGTCCGGAGCGGAGATTCCGCTCGCAGCGTGCGCACGCGACTCAGCCACTCGGACCGATGTTGGTGGTGTGCGCGGGCGATGAGCTCACGCAGCGCTGAGTGAGCGTCGTCCCTGATCGCCAGCGTCGGCTGCCGGATCTTGCCGAACTCGCGGGCATCGATGTCGATGTGAATTACTTTTGCGCCGGCCGCGAAACGATCGGGCCGTCCGGTTGCACGGTCGTCGAAGCGAGCGCCGATCGCGATCAGCAGATCGCACTCGTCGAGCACCCGATTGGTGTAGCGCGCGCCGTGCATGCCGAGCATTCCCAAGCCCAGCGGATGATCGGCGGGCAAGGTGCCGAGTCCCATCAGGCTGGTCGTCACCGGAATACCGGCCAGCTCGGCAAGCTCGCGGACCAGATGGTGCGCGCGCGCCTTCACGATCCCGCCGCCCACGTAGAGCACCGGGTGTCGCGAGTCGCGGATCAGCTCAATTGCTCGATCATAGGCGCTGTCGCTCTGCTCGAGCGTGCGCTGATCCGTGCGCATTGGCAGACCTGCCTCGTGAATTTCCGTGCCGGCATCCTGCTGTCGCAAAGCTGGTCGGCTTCGTGGCGAGCCGCACAAAGCCCAGGGTTTGCCATCCGATGCGGCATGCGCCACTGGCTCATGCGCGGCCGGCACCGGGCTGTCGGTACAGATTTCCTCCACCGCCTGCGTTTGCACATCCTTGGGCACATCGACCAGCACTGGTCCGGGCCGGCCGGATTCGGCCAGGCGAAAGGCTTCGGGCAGCACTTGCCGCAGCTGCGATGCCGAGCGCACCAGGAACGCAGCCTTGGTGATGGGCTTGACCATGTCGAGCGTCGGCACTTCCTGGAAGGCGTCGGTGCCGATCAGATGCTGCGGTACCTGGCCGGCGATGCATACCAGCGGAATCGAATCGAGCTTTGCATCGGCCAGCGCCGTCACGATGTTCGTCACGCCAGGTCCCGAAGTCGCCAGGCACACAGCGGCTTTGCCGGTGATGCGTGCCATGCCTTGCGCAATGAAGCCGGCGGCCTGCTCGTGCCGCGCGAGTACATGACGGATTCGCGCTGAGCGGCCCAGCGCATCGTAGAGCGGCAGCAGGGCGCCGCCTGGCATGCCGGCCACCAGGCGCACGCCCTGTTGTTCCAGCAGATGCACGATCAACTCGGCCCCGGTCAGTGTCATGGCAAGCTCCCTCGAGTGGGGAACCCTTTGAAGACCTGCGCCGGGCGGAGAAACGAAGAACCCCCTGCCGGCTCACGCCTGCAGGGGGTTCTCGGTTTTTGGCGAACGGGCCCCTACGGCGTGTCTGTTACGACGCTAATCGCTACTACGACGCTGACTACGCGCACGACGGCACCCGCGACGTCGGCGGTCGCAGTGTGGGCGGCGAAATCGTAGGTGGCAGCTGGCACGTAGGTGATGGCGCAGGGTTGGATCGCGGCGACTATAGCCACCACGACGCGAACCTGGCAAGCGCTCCGCTCTGGTTTGGTCGTCACCCTGCGTAGAGCTTGTCCCGCCCAGGCGGGGCGGAGTCCATCCGGCTGTTCCGGATGGATTGCGGTCCCGCCTGCGCGGGAATGACGAAGAATGCCTGAACCGGACTTTCCCCGAAGGCCGTTCTTCAGCCGTGGGCCATTTGTGGCGCTCGTTCGGGATGACGCGGCGCCGGGCCGATGTAGTGCGCCGAGGGGCGGATGATCCGGTTGTCCCGGCGCTGTTCGACGATATGGGCGGTCCAGCCGAAGATGCGCGACGCGGCGAACGTGGCGGTGAAATACTCCTTGGGAATGCCCAGCGCCAGCAGTACCACTCCTTTGTAGAACTCGAGATTGGCGCGCAGTGTGCGGCGCTTGTGGCTGGTTTGCTCGACGAAGGCCGCTTCGACCGCGCTCAGCGTGTTGAACAGCCGCCGATGAGCGAATTCCACCGAGATGTTCTCCGCCATGGCCTTGATGATCTTGGCCCGCGGATCGACGACGCGATACTCGCGGTGGCCCATGCCCAGCACCAGCCGGCCGCCGCTCAGACAATCGGCCACGAAGCTTGCGGCGTGTTGCGGCTCGCCGACTTGCAGCGCCATTTCCAGCGCGCCTTGATCGGCTGCGCCATGCAGCGGGCCATACAGAGCGCCCATCGCAGCCGACAAAGCGGAGGCCGGCGGGGCCAGCGTCGATGTAACGACGCGCGCCGTGAAAGTGCTGGCATTGAAGCCGTGATCGAGCTGCAGGATCTGCATTCCCTCGAAGGTCTCGACCTGCGCTGGCGTCGGAGCGCAGCCGTGCATGAGCTGCAGGAAGCGCTCGCCGTAACGTCGCGATGCCGGATAAGGATGCTCGGCGTGATCCTCCAGCGCCGCATGTACCAGCGCAATGGCTGCAGGCAGGCGCGCGGCAATCACGAGTGCTTCTTCTTCCTCGGCGGTGCGTCCCAGCCGGATTTCCGGCGGCTCCAGCGCCAGCAAGCTCGTGATGGCCTGCAATGTCGCCATCGGATGGGCGCCGTGACGTGCCAGCTCGCGCAGCGAGACGGCGATCTCCGGCGGCAACCGGCCGGCCTGCCACAGGTACTCCTCGACTTCCGTCAGTCGCCGCGTGTCGGGCAATTCTCCGAACACGATCAGGTGCATGACTGCGGCGAACCGGTGCCGCACCAGCGATTCGATTGGATAGCCGCGGTAATACAGCTCGCCGGCCTCGCCTGCCACCAGCGAAACGGCGGTGGTGTCGGCCACCACGCCTTCCAGGCCTTTGCGGATTTCGGTATCGACGGTCATGCAGCTCTCCGGAATTATTCGGTCGTGCCCGGGAATGACGGCACGCGTGAAAAAAATAGCGCGCTGCGGGTCGACAATCGATGCGCTGGCATCGATACGGCTATCAGCAGCCGCGATGCCATCGGCGAGGCTGATGGCGTCATCAACGCAGGCGATCGGCAGCGGCGCTACAATCCATCCATGCAGATCGAGCGTAATGAAATTCGTTGCTTTCACGCGGTGGTCGAAGCCGGCGGCTTCAGCCGCGCGGCGGAGCGGCTGGATCTGTCGCAGTCGGCGGTGAGCCAGGCGATTGCGAACCTGGAGCATCGCCTCGGCGCGGTGTTGTTGCGCCGAGGCAATCCGCCGCAGCTGACCGAAGCCGGCATCCGCATGCTGCGCTTTGCCGAAACGCTGATGAACGAAGAACGCGAGACGCTGGCGGACATTGCGCAGATCAAGACGGGTGCGCTCTCGACCTTGTCGCTGGCGCTGTCGCCCGCGCCCAATGCCCGTTTCGGAGTGGCGCTGCTCAGGGATTTCTCCGAGCGCAATCCGCTGACCCGCCTGAAAGTGGTGGTCGCGCCCAGTCGGGAGATCGTCTACGGCGTCTCCGAGGGCCGCTGGGAGCTGGGATTCGGACCCTTGCAGCACTCCATGCCGGATTATTTCGCCATCCATCCTTGTTTCTCGGAGACGCGGCGCCTGCTGATCGCCGCCGATCATCCCAGCCGCGATGCGCTGCGGCGCGATCCGTACTCGGTATTGCGGACCTTGCCGCTGGTCACGTCGTTCCTGGACGAGGCGGCGCGCCGCCCGGGCGGCGATCGTCTGCGCAACGTGTTCGCTTCGGTCTGGGAAGTGAGCCACATGGACCTGCGGCTGGCGCTGGTCGCAGAAGGCAAGGGCGTCACCTATGTCTCGGACCTGGTCACGCACATCCCGAGCAATCTGGTGCCCATCGAAGGGCTGCCGTTCTCCAGCATCGAGCGCCAGGTCGGCATCTACTATCTCAGGCACCAGCCGTTGTCGCAGGCCGGCTCGCGCTTTCTGGCGCTGTGCCGGGAGCGCTGGGGCGGCTGAGCCTCAGGCGCCTGCGCGGTCCGCTTGCAGCGGATCGAAAATGACGTAGCGGTTCTTGCCTGCCGACTTGGCGCGATACAACGCGTCGTCCGCGCTGCGATACATGGATTCGAAGTCGAGGTCGGGCGGGCTGGCGATGCAGATGCCGATCGAGACGCCGAAGTCCGGCCGCCCGGCAATTCCCTCGCCGGCGCGAACCCGCGCGAGAATGCGTTGTGCGATCTCGGTTGCCGCATCCAGATCGCAGCCGCCGGCGAAAACCAGGAATTCGTCGCCACCGAGCCGGGCGCAGATATCGGCATCGCGAACGCTGGCGCGCATGGATTCGGCAACCCGGACCAGGAACGCATCGCCGCTGGCGTGGCCGTGGTTGTCGTTGATGCCCTTGAGATCGTCGACGTCGATCAGGATGGCGGCATGGCTGGAAGCGCCCGCGGCGATCGTCCGTTCGACTGCCGCCATCGCGCCGCGCCGATTCAACAGCTGGGTCAGCTCGTCGTGCATCGAGATGCGGTACTGCTCGTCGATGCGATCGTTGATCTGGAAATCGTAGCGTGCGGCCAGGTAGCCGATCAGCAGCGCCATCAGCATCGCGGCGCCGAACGTGCCGATGGAAATCGCGCGGAAGCGCGCCTCCTGCGCCAGGTAGTACTGGATGCCGAAGTCCACGCCGACGAAACCGCTGTAACGGCCCTGGCTGTCGTGGATCGGCGCGTGACCGGAAAGGAAGTAGCCGTACTCGTCGTGCAGGAATCTGGGATAGACGTAGGTCTGGCCGGCGGCGATCCGCTGCAGCCAGTCGGGGTCCGGCTCCTTGTCCAGCGCCGCGAACGGCTCCATGTAAGCCGAAGCCCGCAGCCGATGGCGTGCCGCCAGCTCGCTCGATGCAGCCGTGTCGACCACGAAGTAACTCTTCCCGTCGCGCTCCGTCATCGTATAGACGTAGAAGATCTCGGGGTCCGCCGCGTGGAAGCGCACCAGCGGCGCCAGCGTGCGGGCGTATAGCTCGGGTGTGTAGTTGGCGCGGTCCAGGAGCTGGCGATGCAGATCGCCATCGACCACGCTGGCTGCCAGCTGCGCCACCTCGGCGACGTGCGAGCGCAGCACTTGCAGCCGCGCCTGTTTCGACAACCACTGCGGGACGACGACGATGGCGCCGAGAAGGACGGCGGACACCAGGGTCACGATCCAGAACGTGCGCGGCGCGAAGTTACGGAGCGCGCGCTTGGTCATCCGCTTCGAGACCAGGACGTGCTCACGGTTTCATGGTGAGACTGCTTCGCGGCGCGGAAGGTGGATTCGTGCCGACGCGGGAGCGACGGACGAATCGGTCTTTGGATCACTCCAATCCCTTCCAATGGTGCTGCTGTGCCAGATCGAGCGCGCTGCGACGACGTAGGCGTGCGCTGCGCTCGCGCTGTTCCCGCTCGCTCCCGTGAGCGCCTGCATTGCGCTCGGTTTTCATTTGACCAGCCGGCCGCATGTCCGCCTCTTCCAATATCACCGCGACGGCCGCTCGTGGGCTTGGCCGAGGCGCGAAGCGCCACCGTCGGACATTTCCGTCGGCGGGCTTGAAACGGCGGACGGCGGGTGCCGCGACGTATCGTTCCTTTTTCACCTGAGCGCGCCGATCTCAGATGCGGCGATCGCAGGAACGCCCGGGGCATCGGGGCGACGCATTGACCTGCATGTGCCCGAGCCGGGAACCGGCTGGCTGCAACACCCGGATCAGCTAACAACCATCGCTACACTGTCCCGTCGGGTCTTTGAGCGGGCGGTTCATCAGTTTCCGAACGCAGAGCGCTGGCACGTGTTTTATGCCGGCCCCGCTCCCGCAGCGGTCACCGTCGGTCAGCAGCTGAATCCCACTATGTGCCCG
>JBDHQY010000071.1:0-8798 GCA_039807315.1 Steroidobacter sp.
ACGCAGGCCGTGCCGCGGCAGGATGATCAAGGCTGGGAGTTCGGCAGCTCCCCTGAAAAGCGCAATCCGCGACGCACCAGCGTCTGCCAGGCCTGCTCTGCCGTATCGGCGTAGTCGAACAGCTCGAGGTCCTCGCGATTGATCATTTTCTCGTCGAGCATCGCCTCGAAGTTGATCAGGCGCTCCCAGTAGGCGCGATCGAACAAGACGATGGGGATCGGCGGCGCCTTGTTGGTCTGGCGCAGCGTCAACAGCTCGAACAGCTCGTCCAGGGTGCCGAAACCGCCCGGGAAGATCACCAGTGCATTCGCCCGCATCGCCAGATGCATCTTGCGCATGGCGAAGTAGTGAAAACGGAAAGTGAGCTCGGGAGTGGAATACCGGTTCGGCAATTGTTCGTGCGGCAGCCGGATATTGAATCCGATGGTGGGCGCCTGCGCGTCGCGCGCGCCGCGATTGGCCGCTTCCATGATCCCCGGTCCGCCGCCGGTCGCAATCACGTTGTCGCGCCAGCGGTCTTTCGGCGCGCGAGCACCGCCTCGTTCCGAAGCGATACGCGCGAATTCACGGGCGGCGGCATACCACCCGATCTGCCGGTCGATGCGCTGTCTTTCCCTCTCGTCCAGCGAGCGATCCGCTCCGTGCCAGGACTGCACCTGTTCCGGCGATGGAACCCGCGCGCTGCCGAAGACGATGATCGTGGAACGGATTCCCCAGTCGCGCAACAATAGCTCGGCCTTCGCGTATTCCAGCGCGAAGCGAATGGCCCGCAGTTCGTCACGCAGCAGGAAGGAAGTGTCTTCAACTGGCAGCAGATAACTGGCCGAAGCCGTCTGCTCGGTGGTTTCCTGGGTCAAATCATCCACGGCTCACCTGCGGTCTATCGAACGAATTCGTCAAATATTCTCATGCCCCCGCCTTGGCCCGGGGCTCCCGTATCACCAGCGTATCGCAAGGCACATTCTCGAGAATCTGCTTGGCGACGCTGCCCAGCAGCACATCGAAGATCGCGCTGCGGCCGTGAGTGCCGACCACGACCAGATCACTCGAATGGTCCACGACATACTCACCCAACAAATGACTCGGCGCGCCGTACTCCAGCAACACGTTGGGACGCTCCCGCCGACTCGATAGCCCGGCTGTATCGCGCAAAAACGCCTCGCAATCATGCTCGGCCATTTTACGATATTGGCGTCGATAAGCCGCCGGATCGCCCACCAGCCCGGCCATCGGCGCGTCATAGGCATGAAAAATGTCCAGTGCTTCGTCTGCAAAGAAGCGCAGCGCGGCGACCAGCGCATGCCTGGACGATTCGGAGAAATCCGTCGCAACCACAACGCGGCGATATGGATGCCTGGCCCGCTCCTTGACGATCAGAACCGGCACCTGGGACCGCCGCAGCAGGCGATCCACGGTTCTGCCCAACATCAGCTGGCCGAGCAGCTCGTTGCGGGCAATGCCCATCACGATCAATTCGCTACCGCTCACGGCCGCAACGCGCATGATGGAATCGATGGTATCGCCCCGCTCCACCCGAATGGTGGCAGCTTCTGCAAGCTCGCCCAGATCGGTCCGGATATTCTTCCGGACCCGGTCGAGCGGCTCGGACGGCCTTCTCCATGACGGCCACAAGTCCGCCTGCCCGGTAGCGAGCGTCTCTTCTTGAAGGACGTGCAGGATGGTCAAGTGCGCCTGCCAATGCTTCGCAAGCGATACGGCCCGGTCGAGCGCGCGGTCGCTGCGGGCGCTCAGATCCGTCGCCAGCAGAATCGATCGGGGAGGCCCTTTTGCCCAGCTGAATTCACTCATGTCACCCTCCTCGCCGTGATCGAAAACCAAGCCGGCACTCATGCACTCGTATCACCGGAGATCCACGGCGTGGTCTGCCGATCCGCTGTTCGGCACCGCAAGATATCGAGCGAAAACGGCCGATCACCGCCGTCTTTCGTCATTATGGCGATTCATTCCGCGCAGTGATATGCGACATGCCCACGACTTGCTCGATCGGCACGACAAACGCCAAGCCATGCTCCGGCTACTCGAGCCTCGCCGTGCGAACGATCTCTCGCAGGGGTGAGGCCGATCCCTGCCCCTGCCACGACTGCGAACCGTCGCCTTCGAGAAACCTCCGCGACAGATGCCGGATTGGAAACTGGAGTGCCGATTACCCGGAGCCGGCGCTGGACCGGCAAGGCAGGCGGATCGAATATCGAGAGTCGAAAGCAGGACCCGCGGATGCCCCGTGCGGAGCGAATTGCGGCGGCGCGGACGTCACGACTAACGGTCGCAAGGGATTGACTACTCCGGGCAGCGACGGCAACCCCGTTGGGGCGCGTTCGTCCGTTGAAGGATCTGCTTCAGGCAGGCTTCTGAATCAACCGTGTTCCCTGACCTCGATGTGTCGAGATGCCGTGCACGAGAAAACCCGGCAGCTTTGCAGCTGCCAGGCTTGGCATGACGGAGTCATGCCGGTCTGCGAACGCTGATCCGGATGCGTCGGCTTACTTCGTCAGCTTCACGGCCAGCGACTTGCCGGTGATGTAGCCGATTGCGGCGCCCTTCATCGGCCCCTTGTAGTTGGCAGCGATGCCCGGCCCGGCGGCATCCTTGACGGCCTGCACCGTGGCTCCGGTGTATTCACCGGCGTGCTGGAAGCCGCTCAGGATGTAGGTCCAGCCGTTGAGGTCGTCCACGCCATGCAGTCCGGTACATTCCGCGCCCGCAGGCGCCGAGAGCAAGCGCTCCAGGCGGCCCGTGTCCAGCTCGTAGGCCCACACGAAATTGCTGACGTGATTGCCGCTGTCCTCGCCGATGAAGAGCGTGCGCAGCTTCTCCGAATACTTCAGGTTGTCCGGGCAGGAGATCTTCTCCGGATCGTTGGTGTTGCCCAGCGGGTCGGCGGAAATCTCCGCGCCGTTGATCAGCATGACGGACTGGTAGGGAACCCAGTCGCTGGCGATGAGGTTGCCGTCGCTATCGGTCTGGCCGCCGTCCAGCTTGTGCTGCACGACCATGCCGGCGCTGTTCGCGGCGAAACCCACCAGACTGCCGACCAGCGCGCCGCCGCCAAGCGGAACTTCCTTATTGGCCGCGTGACCCGGCGTCAGCGAGCCGGAAATGGCGGAAATGGCCGAGTAAGCGAACTTGTCCTTGATGTTGACCGTCGTGCCTTCCATCTTGGTGAAGACCAGGCTGCCGCCCTTGAGCGCGGCGTAGCGGTGCGTCTCCAGGAAGGCCGCGGCCTTTTCCTGGCCCGGCTTGATCTTGACCCAGCGGCTGCTGCCGTTAAGCTTGATTTCCGTGAACGTGGGATCGCTCGGGTCGCTGGTGGCCGAGTACAGGATGCCGTTTTCCTTGATGGCGCCCGCCGCGCTGACGGTCGTCAGGCCGACGTCGTTGGTGAGCGCCTCGATTGCGGCGCTGGTCGCATGGCCCAGCTTGATCCACTTGATGTTGCCTGGCGTCGCTTCGCTGAACAGGCTGGTGTACTTGGCCACGTACAACGTGCCGGCGGACAGGTCCCCCGCGCTGTCGGCGATGAACATGAACAGGCCGCCGTTGTTGCTGTCGTCGCCACCGAGCACGGTCTTGTTGTCCGGGAACACGCAGACCAGCTCGCGCGAATAGCGGCCCAGGTTGTAATGCTTCCTGATCGTGCCCGTGCCGTCGGCGGGGTTGACGGTCACCTCCGGCAGGTGGCCGTAGTGGTAAGGGCTGGCCGTCGCCGGGTCGAGGCCCGCGTTGGCGACGAAGGTGTTGAACAGCGCCAGCGTCTGGTTGTCGCCCTGGTCGAAGGCGTCGGGCATGTATTCCTCGCTGGAAAGGTGCGTGCCCCAGGGCGACAGGCTGCCGCCGCAGGGAATCCACAGGCCGTGAATGCCGGAAGTATCCACGTTGTGATAGCTCTTCAGCGTCAGCGTGCCGTCGCTGGGATTCTGGTCCAGCGTCAGCACCGCAATGGGCGCCGGATACGCGCCATAGGCGGCGGACTGGTATTCGAACTGCACCACGGCATGGACGGTGTTGGCCGGGGCGCCGGGCACGCTGAACAGCGAGCTGCCGTCCACGCAGTCGGAATAGGCCTGCGCACCGGATACCTCGAGGGGCGTGCCGTCCACCTTGAAGTATCCGCCCGCAACGATGGTGCCGCCGCCTGTCCTGGGCACGGTGTCGCCGGTGACGAAGAATTCGGTGTAGCCCAGATCGATGTTCTGAATGCTGTTGTCCGGGAATTTCAGCTCCAGCATGGCCCCATCGCTGCTGCTCTTGCCCAGCGCTGCCGCCATCGCCACGGTGGGCGCGGTCATGCCGACGAATCTGGCGGAGACGATGGATTGCGGGGCGTCCTTGCCGTTGGCGCCGTCGGTACCGTCGGCGCCATTGACGCCATCTTTGCCGTCATCGACACAGCCGGCCAGCAGGGCCGCCATGGTGCCGCCGGCCATCGGCAGCAGAGGAGCACTGCCGAACAGTTTGATCAGCAGGCGGCGAGAAGAATCAGGCAGGGATCGAGCCAGAGTTTCAGACATGTTGTTCGTTCCGTTAGTAGGCACTCAAACGAAAGTCCTGGCCGGTGCACGCGCCCAGCCCGACCGCTGAAGATCATCGGCCAATCAATTCATGGTTGCGCCGAAGCCGCCGCCAACTATAGGAAGCAAGAATGACAACTCCATGAAGGTGCCGGTGCGGGGTATCGGGGTTTCCGGGTCGAACGCGAAGAAATCGCTCCCCAAGCAGTGCGCAGGCACCGATAGCCTGCACCCACCGCACTACTCGCAAGGCAAAGATGCCAAGGAAGTCACGACTGCATGTTCCCGGCGCGCATTACCACGTAACGCTGCGCGGAAATCATCGGCAGGACATCTTCTTCGAGCCCGCCGACCGGGATCGCTTCGAAGGTATTCTCGTGCCCGTGATCCAGCGTTTCGAGGCGCGCGTGCATGCGTATTGCTGGATGACCAACCATGTTCATGCCCTGATCCAGATCAGCGGCAAGCCATTGGGATCGCTCATTCAGAGAATCGCGAGTCAGTACGCAAGGCAGGTGCAGAAGCGCTTCAGCACGACCGGGCATCTGTTCGAGCGGCGCTACCACGCGGTGATCGTCGACGCGGACGAATACCTGCTGGAACTGGTCCGCTACATCCACCTCAATCCGGTGCGCGCAACCATGGTCGAGTCTGCAGATCAGTACCCATGGAGCAGTCACCATGCATATTGCGGCAACAGGCAGGTATCGTGGCTGCACACGGATTTCGTGCTGAGCATGTTTCATGCCGAGCGATCCCGCGCACACGCCGCCTACTCGATGTTCATTCGCAGCGAAGTCGGCTCAGGTCAGGGCTCGCCTGCCCCGCTGGACGAATGCAACCGCCACGATCACCGGATTCTCGGCAGCGACGACTTTGTCCGTCGCATTCATACCGCAGCATGGCGACCGCGCTCGCGCAAAAGCCTGGATGAACTGATGAACGAAGCAGTCCAGCGGTTCGGCATCAGCCGGGCACAGCTTGCCTCACCGGGCCGCGCAAGAGCGCCTGCCAAAGCGCGGGCCTGGGTCGCCCATCAGGCCGTATCGCTGAAAATCACCAGCCTGGCGCAAGTGGCGGCTGCGTTCTGCCGCGACGAATCGACACTGCGCGAAAGTGTCGAACGCCATTTCCCGTCTCGATACCCCGACACACCCAAATAACCCCGATACCCCGCACCGGCACCGTGCGCCTATTCACGGCCGGCGATATGCGGCATGCCCACGACTTTCTCGATGGGCACGACAAACGCCAAACCGTGGCCCGGCTGCTCGAGTTCGGCTGCGCGAATGATCTCTTGCAGGATGACGTCGATCTTGTTCCCCGGCACCAGCGTCAGAACGATCTCTTTCTCCGGTTCGATGGCAATGCCGAAGATCGATTGTGTCTCGTTGACGCCAATGCCGCGCCCGAGCCAGATGGTTCCCCCGCTGGCACCCGCTTCGACGGTAGCCTGCAACACGGTGTTGCCCCAGCCCTTGCGCACGATGGTTACGATCAGTGAGGGGTTGTGCATTTCACGGCTCCTTGGGGGATATCTTGCCGGACTCCTTCCATCGCATCAGAAGTCCCAGGGTCATCACGGATACCATCGGCGCCAGCGCGATCAGCGCAACGAAGCCCAGACCGTTGGTCATCGGGTTCTGGTTTCCCATGGCCGCGGATACTCCCAGAGCCAGCGCCAGCAGGAAGGTGTTGGCCAACGGTCCCGTGGCCACGCCGCCGGCGTCGACCGCAATCGCCACGAAATTCCGATCGCTCAACCACATGATGACGGCGACCAGCGAGTATCCCGGCAGCAGCAGATACAGCAGCGGAATTTCGTAACCGATCCGCAGCATCCCCAGGCCGACGAACACCGACACGCCGATGCAGACCGCGTAGACCACCAGCGATCGCCGAATGGAGCCGTTGGACGCCTGGTCGACCTGCTCGGCCAGGATGCGCACGGCAGGCTCGCCCCAAGTGGTGACGAAGCCAAGGAACAGCCCCGCCGGCAGCAGCAGCCACTTCTGCGACATCGAACCCAGGGCTTCGCCGATCGCCCGCCCGAAAGGCATGAAGCCGATGCCCACGCCGAGAAGAAAGATAAACAGGCCGGCCGCCGCGATAGCCGTTCCCACCAATATCCTTTGGACATCCTTGCGCGGCAGCTTGAGCAGGAATATCTGGAACACCGTGAACAGCACCACCAGCGGCAGTACCGCCAGCACGACGCTCCAGGCCGTGGACTTCAGCTCTTCCAACATGGCCATTCCGGTCATCGCGTGAGGAGCGCCATGATCATGATGGTGATGATCGGGCCGATCGATGCCAGACCCAGCAGACCAAAACCGTCGGAGATCGCGGAACGACCCGCCAGCACCGAGCTCAGGCCAATGGCTATGGCAATGACGACCGGCGCCGTCAATACGCCCGTGGTTACGCTGCCGGCATCATAGGCCAGGGGCACGAAGTCCTGCGGCGCCACGAGCGAGAGAAGCACAACGACGAGAATGGCGACGGTGAGCAGCAATCGCAGCGAAATGCCGTAGACGATCCGCGCCAGCGCAATTGCGACGAAGATCGCAACGCCGACGGCAATCACATAAAGAACACCGCTTCCATCGATGCTGCCTTGCGAGATGCGACTCACCTGATCGGTCAGAACCAACACGTCCGGTTCGGCGATGGTGGTCGCGAAACCCATGGCAAAACCGACGGCCACGATCAACAGGACCGATCCGCGCCTCGGCAGCTCCGCGCCGATGAATCGTCCCATGGGCAGAATGCCGAGATCGACGCCCAGGAACAGCAGCAGCATGCCGATGATGACCAGCGTCGACCCCGCCAGGAACTGCAGGAACAGCCCCATCGGCGCCCGCACCAGCGTCAACTGCAGCAGACAGACGATGCCGATGAGCGGCGCCACCGTCCTGAGCACATCGAGCAATCTTTCCTTCAGTTCAGACAGCATGATTTCCAGTCCTGATGCGATTGCAGTCGGGAAGCCGACGTGGCCGGAGCTCACTCCTCATGCGGCCCGCAGGCGAGCGATGATTTTGTCCAATTCCCGCAGCCACAGGACGGAGCTTGCGACCGCAGCGCAGACGATCCAATCGCTCAGCGCCAGCGCCGTGGTCGAGAACGCCTGCTGCAGGAATGGCACGTAGATCGCCGTGCCAT
This sequence comes from Steroidobacter sp., assembly GCA_039807315.1. Lineage (GTDB taxonomy): Bacteria > Pseudomonadota > Gammaproteobacteria > Steroidobacterales > Steroidobacteraceae > Steroidobacter. Next base: position 7,695 of record JBDHQY010000071.1, read on the forward strand.
GCAGCGCCAGCGAGAGTGCGACGGCAGCCCACAGCCAGCCGTTTCTGCCCAATCCCACAAACGCACTCTGTTCATCCGAGCGAGCGTTGAAGACATTGAAGAGCTGGAACATCACCAAGGTGGTGAACGCCATCGTCTGTCCGTATGCAAGGGTACCGCTGCCTTCGATCAGCCCGCCCGGAAGCGATGCGTCGAGCACCATGAGCGTGCCCGCCGCCATCACCGCACCGACCAGGAAGATGCCACGCCACATACGCCGGGTAACCACACCTTCGCCGCGCAGACGCGGAGGCTTGAGCATCGTGCGCGCGTCAGCGGGATCCACGCCAAGGGCTAGTGCGGGCGCACCGTCGGTCACCATGTTGATCCAGAGAATCTGTGTCGCAAGCAGTGGCAGCACCAGGGTTCCGCCGCCACCGACCGCCTCCGTCAGACCGATCACCCCGGCCAGCAGCACGCCGAAGAACATGGTCATGACCTCGCCGATATTCGAGGAGAGAAGATAGCGCAGGAACTTGCGAATGTTGGAGAAGATCGCGCGCCCTTCCGCCACGGCGGCGACGATCGTCGCGAAATTGTCATCGGCCAGCACCATGTCGGCCGCTTCCTTCGACACATCGGTTCCGGTGATGCCCATCGCGATGCCGATATCGGCCGTCTTCAGGGCCGGCGCATCGTTGACGCCGTCGCCGGTCATGGCCACCGTCATGCCACTGCGCTGCAACGCCTGCACGATGCGAAGTTTATGCGCCGGGTTGACGCGGGCATAAACCGAAGTGCTCCCGACCGTTCGATCGAGGACGTCCTCCGGCATTGCCTCCAGCTCGGCTCCCACGACGACCTGGCCATTGGCCGCTATTCCGAGTTCCGCGGCAATGGCGGCAGCGGTTCTTGGATGGTCCCCCGTGATCATGATTGGACGAATGCCGGCCCCCTTGGCCTCGGCGACGGCAAGCTTCGCTCCCTCGCGCGGCGGGTCGATCATCCCGATCAGCCCCAGGAACACCAGCTCCTCCTCGACGCTGTCGTCCAATTCGCCACGCTCCGCGGCATCGATCGGCAGTGAACGGAAAGCCACGCCAAGGGTCCGCAGCGCTTCGGCTG
>JBDHQY010000072.1:0-8771 GCA_039807315.1 Steroidobacter sp.
CCGGACGCTCGAAGATCAGTTGAACAAGGAACGCGTTTTCATGCGCGAGCTGGGGCGTTCAAAAGACTACAAGGAAGGCGTTGCCGCATTCATCGCGAAGCGCCCGCCGCAGTTCAAAGGCCGCTGAAGGGAACCATGATGAACGACGTTGCCCGCGACGAGGCAAGCCGCGAAGCGCAGACGATCGCCGAGGAAGCAGCGCGTGCGATGTACGAACAGGACAGCGCCTCGCGGGCACTGGGAATGCGGATCGTCGAGGTGCGTCCGGGGTACGCCTGCTTGAAGATGAAAGTGCGTGAGGACATGGTGAACGGGCACCGCCTGTGCCACGGCGGTTTGCTGTTCACGCTCGCCGACAGCGCCTTTGCGTTCGCCTGCAACAGCTACAACATCGTCACCGTCGCTTCCGGCGGCGCCATCGAATTCCTGTTGCCTGGGAATCTCGGCGATGAGCTCACCGCCGTCGCACAGGAGCAGTCGCGCGCGCGCCGCACTGGCGTCTACGACGTGGTGATCACCAACCAGACCGGGGCGAAGGTGGCGCTGTTCCGCGGACGCTCGCGCCAGTTCGAAGGGCGTGAAGTCAGCCGGAAGCAGGACTGAAGCTCGTCGTGCCGACCAAGCGCCCTCAGCCTGGCGATCTGGAGCCGATCGAAACGGCCAGTCAGGACGAGTTGCGCGCGCTGCAGCTGCAGCGCCTGAAATGGTCGCTCAAGCATGCCTGGGAGAATGTGCCGCACTACCGCCGCAGCTTCGAGCAGGCGGGCGTGCATCCGGACGATCTGCGCGAGCCGGCCGATCTGGCGAAGTTTCCCTGCACCGCGAAGCAGGATCTGCGCGACAACTATCCGTTCGGCATGTTCGCGGTGCCGCGCGAGCAAGTGGTGCGCATTCACGCATCGAGCGGAACGACCGGCAAGCCCACCGTCGTCGGCTACACCAGACAGGACATCGCGACCTGGGCCTCGCTGGTGGCCAGATCGATCCGCGCAGCCGGCGGCCGACCGGGCGACATCGTGCATGTGGCGTACGGTTATGGATTGTTCACCGGCGGTCTGGGTGCGCACTACGGTGCGGAGCAGCTCGGTTGCACGGTCATCCCCATGTCGGGCGGTCAGACCGAGAAGCAGGTGCAGCTGATCGGCGATTTCCGGCCCGACATCATCATGGTGACGCCGTCGTACATGCTGGCGATCGCCGAGGAATTCGCGCGCCAGGGCCTCGATGCGCGGCAGTGCTCGCTCAAGGTCGGCATCTTCGGCGCCGAGCCCTGGACCGAGGCGATGCGCGAGCAGATCCAGTCCACGATGGACATCGATGCGGTGGACATCTACGGGCTGTCGGAAGTGATGGGGCCGGGAGTGGCCAGCGAATGCGTCGAGGCCAAGGACGGAGCGGTGATCTGGGAGGATCATTTCTACCCGGAGATCATCGATCCGCAGAGCGGCCGGGTATTGCCGGACGGCGAGCTGGGTGAGCTGGTGTTCACTTCCCTGAGCAAGCAGGCGTTGCCCATCGTCCGCTATCGCACACGCGATCTGACGCGGCTGCTGCCGCCGACGGCGCGCTCCATGCGGCGCATGGCGAAAATCGTCGGCCGTTCGGACGACATGCTGATCGTGCGCGGCGTGAACGTGTTCCCGACGCAGATCGAGGAAATGATTCTCAAGGTTCCGGCGCTGGCGCCGCACTACGTGCTGGAGCTCACGCGCGAGGGGCATCTGGATTCGATGACCGTCCATGTGGAATGCGCGGCGACGGTCGATGCGGCTGCTGTGGCAGAGCAAGCGCAGCGGCAGCTGACCCATTTCGTGAAGTCCTATGTAGGCATCAGCGTGCGCGTCTGCGTGGGCCGGCCCGGCACGATCGAGCGCTCGCTCGGCAAGGCCCGGCGGGTGATCGACAAGCGCAACCCGCGCGAGCGCTGAAGCCGGGATCGAGAAAACCGGCTGCCGATGCAGCCACCAGCAAAGGATCGAGGAGCCGCAGGCCATGCGGTCGGTTCGAGAGGTGAGAATTCCATGCAATTGAAGAGCTATGTTCAGGGGCGCTGGCAGGCAGGCGAGCGCGATGCGCAGTTGCTGCGCGATGCGACCACCGGGCAGGTGATTGCCGAGGCGTCGTCGGCCGGCATCGACTTCCAGGGCGTGCTGCGGCACGCCCGCGAGGTGGGCGGCCCGGCGTTGCGCAAGCTCACCTTTCATGAGCGCGCCGCCCTGCTGAAGCAGCTCGCGAAGAAATTGTCCGAGTACAAGGACGAGTTCTACGCGTTGTCGTACGCCACCGGCGCGACCAAGACCGATTCCTGGATCGATATCGACGGCGGTTTCGGCACCTTGTTCGCCTATGCCAGCCGCGGTGCGCGCGAGCTGCCCAACAGCCGCGTATATGTCGATGGCAATGTCGAGATGCTCTCCAAGAGCGGTGCCTTCGTGGCGCAGCACATCTGCGTGCCGCTGGAAGGCGCGGCCGTCCATATCAACGCGTTCAACTTCCCCGTCTGGGGCATGCTGGAGAAGCTGTCGCCGACGCTGCTGGCGGGCATTCCGGCGATCGTCAAGCCGGCCACGGCCACTGCATATCTCACCGAGCTGGTGGTCCGGCGCATCGTCGAGTCCGGCATTCTGCCGGAGGGTTCGCTGCAGCTGGTGTGCGGCAGCTTAGGCGATCTGTTCGATCATCTGCGCTGCCAGGACGTGGTGTCCTTCACCGGCTCGGCCAGCACGGCGCAGCAGCTGCGGGTGCATCCGGCGGTGGTGGCCCATTCGGTGCGCTTCATTGCCGAGACGGACTCGATCAACTCCTGCCTGCTCGGGCTCGACGCCGCGCCGGGCCAGCCGGAATTCGATCTCTTCGTGCGCGAGGTGGTGCGCGAGATGACGACCAAGGCGGGCCAGAAGTGCACGGCGATCCGCAAGGCCATCGTGCCGCAGGCGTATGCCGATGCAGTGGCCGCGGCGATCAAGGCCAAGCTCGCCAAGGTGGTGGTCGGCGATCCGCGGCTGGAGCAGGTGCGAATGGGGCCGCTGGCCGGGCTTGCGCAGCGTCGCGAAGTGCTCGGGCGCATCGCCGAGCTGCGCCGTGAAGCCGAGCTGATCGCCGGCGACGGCGAGCTCGAGCTGGCGAATGCGGACCGCGACAAGGGCGCCTTCGTCGCGCCTTCGCTGCTCTACTGCCGCGATCCGAAGTCGGCCCGGGCCGTGCACGCGGTGGAGGCGTTCGGGCCGGTCTGCACCTTGCTGCCGTACGTCACGACGGCGGATGCCATCGACTACGCCCGCCGCGGTGCAGGCAGCCTGGTGGGCTCGGTGTTCACGGCGGACGAGTCGATCGCCACCGATCTGGTGCTCGGACTGGCGCCGTATCATGGCCGTCTGCTGGTCGTCGATCGCGATTGCGCCAAGGACTCCACCGGCCACGGCTCGCCGCTGCCGATGCTGGTTCATGGCGGACCCGGACGCGCCGGCGGCGGTGAAGAGATGGGGGGAGTGCGCGGCGTGATGCATTACATGCAGCGCACGGCGGTACAGGGCTCGCCGCAGACGATCAGCGCCGTCACTGGACGCTGGGTCCGCGGCGCACACCAGCTCGATCCGGGCGTGCATCCGTTCCGCAAGCCGTTCCACGAACTGCGGATCGGCGACACGCTGCAGTCGGGCGAGCGTCAGGTCACGGTCGAGGACATCGAGCGTTTCGCCGAGCTGAGCGGCGACAACTTCTATGCCCACATGAACGAGGCCGAGGCGGCGCGCAATCCATTGTTCGGCGGCCGCGTGGCGCACGGCTACTTCCTGATCTCGGCCGCCGCCGGGCTGTTCGTCGATGCGCCGTACGGTCCGGTGCTGGGCAATTACGGTCTGGACAACCTGCGCTTCGTGAAGCCGGTCAAGCCGGGCGACCGCATCAAGGTGCGCCTGACCTGCAAGCAGAAATCGCTGCGCGCCGACAAAGGCTGGGGCGAAGTGGCCTGGGATACGCAGATCACCAACCAGGACGGCGAGACCGTGGCGGCTTACGACGTGCTCACCATGGTCAGTGTCCATGCGGTGCCGGATTCGGCGCAGGAGTGAATGATGTACAAGCTGATCGCAATGTATCGCCAGCCCGCCGATCCGGCGGCGTTCGACAAGCACTACGTCGAGGTGCACACGCCCATCGTCAAAACGATTCCGGGCCTGGCGCGGCTGGTGCTCAATCGCGGCTTCTCCCCGCCCTGGGGCGGTGAGCCGGCGTTCCATCTGGTCGCCGAGATGCACTTTGCGGACGAGGCCACGTTCAAGGCCGCGATGGCATCGCCCGAGAACCGCGCCGCCGGCAAGGACCTGCGGCAGTTCGCCGGCGACATCGTCACATTGGTGACGGTGCGCGAGGACTGAGTCGACCCGCTGGTTCCGAACAGATCCGCTTTAGCGGTCAGTCCCGCTTATGCGGGAATGACGCGAGTTGAATGGACAAGCACTAATGCAGGTGCTGCGCGTGGGGGTAGAGCGGCGCGGCGATCGTCCATACACCGAAGGCGGCCAGCAGCGCCGCGCTGGCCAGTCGCGACCAACCGGTGCTGATCATTCGCTGCAGCTGCGAAGCAAAGGCGCTGCTGGCCAGCATCGACGGCAGCGTGCCGGCACCGAAGGCGGCCATTACGGCTGCACCTTGCAACGCGGTTCCCGTCATCGCGGCCAGCAGCAGCATGGAATAGACCAGCCCGCACGGCAGCCATCCCCAAAGAAATCCCACGGTCAACGCGCTGCGGGCGCCCGTGCCACCGGCTTCGCGTACGGCCAGCGGCCGGATTTTCAACCAGAAGCGGGCGCCCAGCCGTTCCAGTATGGCCAGCCCGTTCCAACGCCACAGCAGCCGCGCCGCGATCAGCAGCACCAGTACACCGCTGGCGATGCGTAGCGCTGCGCCGATGCGGGCGAGATCCAGGATGGCGTGCGCCGCGTGGCCGAATGCGCCACTCAGCGCGCCGGCGGCGGTGTAGCCACCGATCCGCCCGAACTGCTGCAGAGAGGAGTGGAGAACCGCCTGCGCTGGCGCTTTCGCGTTCTGCGATGCGCGCATCCCCAGGGCAGCGGCGATTCCGCCGCACATGCCGAAGCAATGGGCACTGCCCGCCAGGCCGGCGATCAAGGCGGCCGGCAGCGTGACCATGGAGTGATCAGCGATCATGATCGGAGTCGTCGAGCGGCAGCAGCCCCGGCGTCTCCATGTCATCGAACTGATCGTGATCGACCGCCCAGAAGAACGCCACCGCCGCACCGAGCAGCAGCAGGATCGACAAGGGGATCATCACCAGCAGCACGTTCATGGTGTCGCCTCCGCGCGCCCGATGCGCAAAGCATTCAATACCACGCACACCGAGCTCAGCGACATGCCCAGCGCCGCGAGCCACGGTGGCACGAATCCCAGCGCCGCTATCGGCACGGCAGTGAGATTGTAGAGCAGGGCCCAGCGCTGATTCTGTCGCAGAATCGTCAGCGTGCGCTGCGCCAGCGCGCGGGCGGGTGCGAGCGAGGCCAGGCGACCATCGACCAGCACGATATCGCTGCTGGCCTGAGCCAGCTCCGCGCTGCCGGCGACAGCGATAGCGACGTCGGCGCCGGCCAGTACCGGCGCATCGTTCACGCCGTCGCCGACCGCCATCACCCGCGCCCCGTCGGTTCGCAAATCCGTCAGCCACGCCAGCTTGTCCGCCGGCAACTGTCGTGCGCGCCATTGCGCAATGCCCAGGCGCACAGCCACTTCCTCGACCTTGGCAGCCGAGTCGCCGCTGGCAATCGCCACCCGCAGCCCTTGTGCTTGCAGTGCCTCCACGACCTGACGCGCGCCCGGCTGCAGTTTCTCGGTCAGCCGGAATGCAGCGATCGGCCCGGTGTCGTCGGCGAGCAGCACCGCATTCTCGCAGTCGTCGAGGTCCATGCGTCCGGCCAGGGCGAAATCGAGGCGTCCGAGGCGAAGCTCGCGGCCGGCGACGATGGCAGCCAGGCCCAGGCCCGATTGGGAGCGTACGGCAGAAACCTGCTCGATGTGATCGCCAACGTATGCGGCCGCGATGGCGCGTGCAGCGGGATGACGGCTTTCGCGCGCCAGCGATGCAGCCATTCGCAGCGCGGATTCCTGCGACGCGCCGTTGAAGGTCTCCACATTGCTGAGCGCCAGATCGGGCAGCGTGAGCGTTCCAGTCTTGTCGAAGACCACCTGAGTCGTTTCGGCCAACGACTGAATCGCGTCCGGCCGAACGACCAACACCCCCCAGCGCGCCAGCACAGCAAGCGAGCGAGTGATTGCCGCGGGCACCGCCAGCGCGAACGCGCATGGACAGGAGACTACCAGGACGGCCAGCGCGGCAGGGAAGGCGCGCGATGGATCGAAGAAGCCCCACGCCACCGCGGTGAGCACCGTCAGGATCATCACGCGCATGACGAATCGACTCGCCGCACGCTCGCCGGCTCGCGCCAGCTGCGGACGTTCCGCCTGCGCTCGTTCGACCAGCGCGGCAATCCCGGCCAGCGCCGTATCGGTCCCGACGCGCTCGATCCGCATTTGCACCGGACCGTCGAGCAGCACGCTGCCGGCGATCAGCATGTCGCCACGCCGTCGAGTCACCGGTGCGGATTCTCCGCTGAGCAGGGCTTCATCGACGCGGCACTGCTCATCGAGCAGCGCGCCATCGGCGGGCACGATGCCGCCTTCGCTCACATGCACCCGATGGCCGACGCGCAGCTCGTGGATGCCGATCCGTTCGATCGTGCCGTCTTCGCGCCGCAGGTCGGCGAACGGCGGCGTCAGACGCGCCAGCGCATCGGTGAGATCTCCGGCGCGGTGGCGGGCGCGCATTTCCAGGTAGCGGCCGGCCAGCAGAAAGAACACGAACATGGACACCGAATCGAAATAGACGTGACCGCCGCCACGCAAGGCTTCGATCAGGCTGGCGGCATAGATCAACGCAATGGCGAGCGCGACCGGCACGTCCATGCCCAGTTGCCGTGCCTTGAGCGAACGCATCGCCGCGGTGAAGAACGGCCGGGCGGAGTAGAACACCACCGGCATGGCGGCAAGAAAGCCCAACCAGCGAAACAGTTCGTGGGTGGACGGGTCGAGCGCCTCGTTGCCACCGAAGTACAGCACCGCCGCGTACATCATGGCCTGCATGGCGCCGAAGCCGGCGACCAGCAGGCGCTTGAGAGCGTCGCGCGATTCGCGTCGCCGCACGTCGTTCAGCGCCTGCGAATCGAGCGGCGCGGCGCGGTAGCCGGTTCTTGAGAGTGCTTCGAGAATCTGCGGCAGCGCTATTTCGGTATCGCGCCAGACGACTCGGGCGCGTCGCGCCGCGGCATTGACCTGGATGCTGACGATTCCCGGCATGGATCCAAGCGCACGCTCGATCAACCATACGCACGCCGCGCAACGTACGCCTTCGAGCAGCAGCATGGCTTCGCGCCGATCAGCGTCCAGGTCGCGCACGACATGACGAAAGATCTCAGGTCGCTGCCATGCCGCGGCGCCGCTCTCGCGGGCATCGGGCTTCGGCGCAGGCTCGGTACGCAGGCGGTAGTAGTCGGCAAGGCCGAGCTGTTCGATCCACTCGGCGGCCGCGCGACAGCCGTAACAACACAGCGAGCGGCGCCGGCCGGCGATGTCGGCCTGGATCACTGTGCCGGCGGGCAAGGCTTCGCCGCAGTGCCAGCAGCATTCGGCGGCACCCGCGGCTGCAATGGCCCCGGCGTAGGCGTTCACCCCGGTTCCCGGCCGGGGCCGGCCGGCATCTTCAGCAGGCGATCGCCGCTCACCGGCAGCGGTTCATCGGGATAGCGCGAGGCGAGCACCACCATGCTGATGCAGCCGGCAAGCGAAGCGAAGAAGATGGCCGCGCACAGCCACAGCAGCGGCAGCCGGTACCACTTCACTTCGGCGGACATCAGCGCGCCGCCTCACCATGTGCTTTGCCGTACACCCATGCAGCCACCGCGCGCGCCTGATCTTCATCCAGACGCCCGCGCCAGGCCGGCATGACGCCGTTGCGACCGTGGCGGATGCTGGCGGCGACGCTCGGGAAGTCGCTGCCGTACAGCCACACGTCGTCGGTCAGATCCGGCGCGCCGAGCATGGGATTGCCGCGGCCGTCGGCGCCGTGGCAGGCGACGCACAATGTCTCGAAGCGGGCTTTGCCGGCTTCGACCCAGTCGGCCGGTGCCTTGATGCCGCTCAGGCTCAGCACGTACGAGGCGGCTTCGTTGACGCCTTCCTGGCCCAGCGCGTCGCCCCACGGCGGCATGGCGCCGGTGCGGCCGTCCAGGATGCTGGCAAGGATGGTGTCGCCGTCGCCGCCGTACAGCCAGTCGGCGTCGGTCAGATTCGGCGCGCCCAATGCTTGATTGCCACGCCCCTCGCTGCCGTGGCAGGCGGCGCAGTTGTCGAGATACAGCCGATGACCGATGGCGGTGGCGTCGGCGTGCTCCGCCAGCTGCTGGATGCTCAGCTCGCGCAGTGGCTGCTGCCTGGATTCGAGCCGCGCATCGTTGCTTTCCTGGTCGCGCTGCCATTCGCTGTGCGAAGTCCAGCCGAGCACTCCCTGGAAACTGCCGAATCCGGGGTACATGGTCAGATAGACGGCGCCCCAGATGAACACTGCGGCGGAGGAGAGTACCCACCACAGCGGCAGCCTGCGCACGCCTTCGCGCAGCACGCCATGTGCCCACACGTGACCGGTGGTGCCATCGGGCTGCGTGGGAATCTTCAGCCGCTGCGCCGCTATGAACAGGAAGAACGTG
>JBDHQY010000073.1:0-8765 GCA_039807315.1 Steroidobacter sp.
TCCGGCCTATGCGCCCGCGCCTGCCGGAGCTGCACCGGCAGCGGCACCTGCAGCCCCCGCCGCCGCCCGCAACGACCACACCGTGACGGCGCCGATGGTCGGCACGTTCTACGCCGCCGCGACGCCGGGCGCCAAGCCCTTCGTGGACATCGGCAGCGAGGTCAATGTCGGCGACACGCTGTGCATCATCGAAGCCATGAAGATGATGAACCAGATCGAGTCCGACAAGGCCGGCCGGGTCACCTCGGTGCTGGTGAAGAACGGCGAGCCGGTCGAGTTCGGCCAGCCACTGTTCACCATCGAGTGAGCCACCGAATGAGCCATCCGGTAACGGGCCACCGTTACCGGTAACGGATCGCCGGCCAGGCGGGCGCCAACTCAAGCGCAGCTGCAAGCGCGCGGTCCAACCAACCGACAACAACACATGCTCGAAAAAGTAGTCATTGCCAACCGCGGAGAGATCGCGCTGCGCATTCTGCGTGCCTGCCGCGAACTGGGAATCAAGACCGTGGCGGTGCATTCCACCGCCGACTTCAACCAGAAGCACGTGCTGCTGGCCGACGAGTCGGTGTGCATCGGCCCGCCGGCCTCCAAGGAAAGCTACCTCAACATGCCGGCCATCATCAGCGCCGCCGAGGTCACCGATTCGGTCGCCATCCATCCCGGCTACGGCTTTCTCTCGGAGAACGCCGACTTCGCCGAGCGGGTGGAAAAGAGCGGCTTCATCTTCGTCGGCCCCAAGCCCGAGACCATCCGCCAGATGGGCGACAAGGTGTCGGCCATCCGCATCATGAAGGCCGCGGGCGTGCCGTGCGTACCCGGCTCGGACGGCCCGCTCGGCAACGAACCCGAGGAGACTTTCCGCATCGCGCGCGAGATCGGCTATCCGGTCATCATCAAGGCTTCGGGCGGCGGCGGCGGTCGCGGCATGCGCGTCGTGCACAGCGAAGCCACCCTGCTGAACGCGATCAACGTCACGCAGGCGGAAGCGCTGGCGGCCTTCGGCAACGCCGAGGTCTACATGGAGAAATTCCTGGAGAAGCCGCGCCACATCGAAATCCAGGTGCTGGCCGACCACTACGGCAACGTGATCCACCTGGGCGAGCGCGACTGCTCGTTGCAGCGCCGTCACCAGAAGGTGATCGAAGAAGCGCCCGCGCCCGGCATCACCGCCAAGCAGCGCAAGACGATCGGCGACCGCTGCATCGCCGCCTGCCGCGACGTCGGCTACCGCGGCGCCGGCACGCTCGAGTTCCTGTACCAGGACGGCGAGTTCTATTTCATCGAGATGAACACGCGCGTGCAGGTCGAGCACCCGGTGACCGAGCTGATCACCGGCATCGACATCGTCAAGGCGCAGCTGCGCATCGCCGGCGGCGAGCGGCTGCCCTGGAGCCAGAACGACATCGTGATCCGCGGCCATGCCATCGAGTGCCGCATCAACGCCGAGGACCCGAAGGGTTTCATCCCCTCGCCCGGACCGGTGAAGCTGTTCCATCCGCCGGGCGGCCCGGGCATCCGCGTCGACAGCCACCTGTACAGCGGCTACGTGGTGCCGCCGTTCTACGACTCGATGATCGGCAAGGTGATCGCCTACGGCGAGGATCGCGACACGGCGATCGCGCGCATGAAGAACGCACTGTCGGAAATGGTGATCGAAGGCATCAAGACCAACATTCCGCTGCACCAGGAAATCTTCAATCACGCCGCCTTCAAGGCCGGCGGGCTGGACATTCATTACCTGGAGCGGCGACTGGGGATCAAATAAATGCGAGGGCTCGGACTGCCGTCGCGACCCTCGGGTGTCGGGCAAAAAGCAGGGTCTTTGCCCGGCGCTCGCCGCCTGCGGCGGCGGACACGTCCCTGTGCCTGGGAACGGGCCCCATGCCGTTTCTGCAGGTGAACCTGGCGGTCGGCGCCGCCGACCCGGAACCCTTCGAGGAGGCGCTGCTCGCAGCCGGCGCGCTGTCGATCACGCTGGAAGACGCGGCCGACGATCCGGTGCTGGAACCGGCACCGGGGACCACGCCGCTGTGGCCGAGCGTACAGATCAAGGCGTTGTTCGATGCGGCTGCGGACCAGAATGCGATCGTCGCAGCGCTCGAAAGCGAGCTCGCGCAGCCCCTGCCGGCGCTAGGTTTCGAGTCCATCGCCGATCGCGCCTGGGAGCGCGAATGGCTCAAGGACTTTCATCCGATGCGCTTCGGCCGGCGCCTGTGGATCTGCCCTGCCGGACAGCGTCCCGCCGCGACGGCGCTCGAGCCCGCCGCTCAGCGCGGGCTCGAACCGTGCTTCATCGATCTGGACCCGGGCCTGGCCTTCGGCACTGGCACGCATCCGACCACGGCGCTGTGTCTGGAATGGCTGGACGGCGCCGCGCTCGCTGGAAAGTCGGTGATCGACTACGGCTGCGGCTCGGGCGTACTGGCCATTGCGGCCCTCAAGCTTGGCGCAGCTCACGCGCTGGCGGTCGACATCGATCCGCAGGCAGTGCTCGCAACGGCCGACAACGCACGACGCAACGGCGTCGCCGACCAGTTGACCGTGGGTATCGTCGCCGAGATGGCGGCAGCCCCGGCGGACGTGCTGCTCGCCAACATTCTCGCCGAACCGCTCGTGACCCTGGCGCCGTCCCTGGCTGCGTTGGTGAAGCCCGGCGGCCAGCTCGTACTCTCGGGGCTGCTGACGCAGCAGGCACCGCAGGTGGCGATGCCGTACCAGCCGTGGTTTGATATCGACCCCGTATCGATGCGCGAGGACTGGGCGCGACTGAGCGGCAGGCGCCGCGCCTGAACATGCAAGGTGCTGTAGCGTACCGAGGCGAGCGCGCCTGGACGGGACGCCTTGCCCGTTTTCGCCGGCCGTGAGAAGACGTCCGGGCGACAGGAACATGGCCGGTGCGAAACCGGCTTGCGACCAGGATATCGAGACAACCCAAGTTCGCCGCAGAGCCATCCCCGCGTGCTGACCCAGTGCCCCAGTTGCCAGACCACCTTTCGCGTCACCAGCGAGATCCTGCGCGTCGCGCACGGCCAGGTGCGTTGCGGGCGCTGCCACACCCAGTTCGACGCACTCGAGCGCCTGCTGGAGGAAGCACCGGACGGGCCGATCGAGTCCGGCCGTTTTCTCAAGCCATCCGAGCCGCAGATCGAGGTGGAGGAGCCGGCGACGCAGGAAGACATCACGCTGGAAGGCCGGCACATCGCGATCACCGGCACCTACCGCTCGCTCGACGATCCGGAGCAGCCGCAGATCCACCAGGAAGTGACCGAGGAATGGGTCGAGATCGATGAGATCGACGACATCGACGACATCGACGAATTCGATGCGGACGTACCGGCTGCGGAGGAAGACGAAGACGAGCGCGCCGGCATCGATGGCATCGAGGTCCGCGAAGAGTTCGAGACCGATACCGAAGCCGCACCGGCGCGGCTCATCAGGCAGGTCGATCCGGAGTTCGATCGCATGGCTTTCGAGCCGGCACCGGCCGCGCTCGACGACGCCGAGGCCGCGCCCGACCTCGATCTGTTCGCACCGAAGCCCAGGCGCACGGCGCTGGCATGGAAGCTGCTGGCCCTGCCGCTGCTGCTGGCGTTGATCGCACAGGTCGTGCATCACTACCGGGCCGAGCTAGCCCGCCATCCGCGACTGGGTGCGCTCACCATGCGCGCCTACGATGCGCTGGGTCTGCCGTTGACGCCGGATTGGAACCTGCACGCCTACGAAGTCCGGCAATGGGGCGTGCTCTCCGATCCGGTCAATCCGGGGACGCTGAAAGTACGCGCCAGCGTCACCAACCGTGCCGATTTCGCGCAACCCTATCCGCTGCTGAAACTGGTGCTGGAGGACCGCTGGGGCGACCAGGTGCGCGCGCGTGAATTCGAGCCGGCCGAATACCTGGATCCTGCCGTCGCCGCCGATCGGTTGCTCGGCCCGCAGCAGCAGGTCAACGCCACCATCACCATCGTCGATCCCGGCCCTGACGCCGAAGGCTTTCGCTTCGACATCTGCTTGCACGGCCGCACCGGACCTGTGTGTGCCACGGAAGTGCCCGAGTGAGTCAACCGCGCCGCCTTCGCCGCGTCCCCGCAAGAGCGGGAGCCCAGCCGCACCCTCGTCTGCACGTCATTCCCGCGCCAGCGGGAATCCATCCGGTCGCCCAGACTGGATTCCCGCTGGCGCGGGAATGACGGAAAGTCGCCACCGCCGTTCTCCCAGCAGCTCCCGTCATGCGCATCGGCCCCTACCTGCTTCCAAACAATCTCGCGCTCGCCCCCATGGCGGGCGTCACCGATCTGCCGTTCCGGCTGTTGTGCCGACGCATGGGCGCGGGAATTGCTGCAGGAGAAATGCTTACTTGCGATGTGCGTTTATGGCACACCGAGAAGTCGCGGCGGCGCATGGACCATAGCGGCGAAGCTGAGCCGCGCGTGGTGCAGATCGCCGGCGGCGATCCGCAGATGATGGTGGAGGCCGCGCAGCGCAACGTCGATGCGGGCGCCCAGATCATCGACCTCAACCTGGGCTGCCCCGCCAAGAAGGTCTGCAACAAGGCCGCAGGCTCGGCGCTGCTGAAGGACGAGCCGCTGGTGCGCCAGATCCTCGAAGCCGTCGTCAAGGCCGTGCCCGTGCCGGTGACGTTGAAAATGCGCACCGGCTGGGACGCCAATCATCGCAATGCCGTCGCAATCGCCCGTATGGCGGAAGACGTCGGCATCCAGGCATTGGCGATTCATGGCCGCACGCGCGCCTGCATGTATCAGGGAAATGCCGAGTACGAAACCATTCGCGCCGTCAAACAAAGCGTTGCGCTGCCGATTTTTGCCAATGGCGACATCGACTCGCCGCACAAAGCGAAACTGGTGCTGGAACAAACCGGCGTGGACGGACTGATGATCGGACGCAGCGCACAAGGCCGGCCGTGGATTTTTCGCGAGATCGCCGCGTTTCTGCACGAAGGGATTGTTCCGCCCGAGCCTTCCGTGGCGGAAGTACGTGATATCATGCTCGCTCATTTGCGCGATCTGCATGCTTTCTACGGGGATGAGACGGGAGTCCGGGTCGCGCGCAAACACATTGACTGGTATGCGAAGGGCCGCGCGGCTGCGCTCGCTTTTCGGCATGCCGTGATGCAGGCGACAGACGCGCCGACTCAGCTGGAACGTGCACGAGCATATTTCGATGCGCTCGCGGACAGCCAGGAAAAATTGCTGGTCAGCGCGGCCTGACGCCTCGAGCAGGAAGGTCTGGCGGAGAGCCCATGGCGCCGAAGAAAAAAACCAGAGCTCGCAGAGAGCCCCCCGCAAAATCCGCGGCGCGCACCATGCCGTTGCGCACGATGACTGCAGAAGCTCTGAATTCCTACTTCGAGACGCTGAACGGCCACAAGCCCGGCCAGTTGTACGAGCTGGTGCTGCGCGAGGTCGAGGAGCCGCTGTTCAAGGCCGTGCTCGACTACGCCGCGGGCAATCAGAGTCGCGCGGCGGACATTCTCGGCATCAACCGCGGCACGCTGCGGAAGAAACTCAAGACTTACGGATTGGATGGCTGAAGTCAGCCGCGCGACGAGGTGATCCGCAAGACCATCCCTTCGCCGCTTTTTCCCACACTCGCGTCGTTCACCTCGCTGCCCGCTCACCGCCCGCTATGCCCACTCCCATCCGCCGCGCCCTGCTCAGTGTCTCCAACAAAGACGGTCTGCTCGATTTCGCACGCGCCCTGCAGCAACACGGCGTAGCCATTCTTTCCACCGGCGGCACCGCGGCGCTGCTGCAGAAAAACGGCATCGCCGTGACCGAAGTGTCGGCGCATACCGGCTTTCCGGAGATCATGGACGGCCGCGTCAAGACGCTGCATCCGAAAATCCATGGAGGCCTGCTCGGCCGGCGCGACATCGACGATGCGGTGATGAGCGCGCACGGCATCGACCCGATCGATCTGCTGGTGGTGAACCTGTATCCGTTTGCCGCAACCATCGCGAAAGCGGATTGCAGCTTCGAGGATGCGATCGAGAACATCGACATCGGCGGCCCGGCGATGGTGCGCGCCGCGGCGAAGAACCATGATCGCGTCGCGGTGGTGGTCGACCCGACGGACTACGCCACCGTGATGCAGGAAATCTCCAGCGCCAACGGCGTTTCGGACGAGACCCGCAAGCGCCTGGCGGCGAAGGCATTCGCGCACACCGCCAGTTACGACGCCGCGGTGGCGAGCTATCTGGGCCGCGTCACCGAAGGCGCTGCCGGCGAATTCCCGCAAACATTGAACCTGCAGTTCCGCAAACGCATGGAGCTGCGATACGGCGAGAACCCGCATCAAAGCGCCGCGTTCTACACCGTTGCCGACGCATCGGGATCGAGCATCGGCAGCGCCGCGCAGCTGCAGGGCAAGACGCTCTCATACAACAACATCGCCGATGGCGATACGGCATTCGAGTGCGTGCGCCAATTTCCGGAGCCGGCTTGCGTGATCGTGAAGCACGCGAATCCTTGCGGCGTCGCGGTTGCCGCGGACGCGCTGGCAGCTTACGACAAGGCGTACCGAACCGATCCCACCTCCGCGTTCGGCGGCATCATTGCATTCAATCGCCCGCTCACTGCCGCCATGGCGCGCGCCATCGTCGAACGTCAGTTCGTCGAGCTCATCATTGCGCCGGAAGTCGAGAAAGAGGCGCTGGAAATCTGTGCACGCAAGGAGAACGTGCGCGTGCTGAGCACGGGCGGCCTGCAGCCCAGCAATCTTCGCTACGAATACCGCAGCGTCAATGGCGGCCTGCTGGTGCAGACCCGCGATGCCGGCATGATCACCAGGGCGGACCTGAAGATCGTCAGCAAACGTCAGCCCAGCGCGGCCGAGTTGGACGATCTGCTGTTCGCCTGGCAGGTGTGCAAGTACGTCAAGTCGAACGCCATCGTCTATGCGCGCGAGCGTACGACGCTGGGCGTGGGCGCCGGCCAGATGAGCCGCGTCGTCTCCAGCCGCATCGCGGCGATGAAGGCCAAGGACGAAGGACTGGAGGTCGCGGGCGCGGTCATGGCTTCGGACGCCTTCTTCCCGTTCCGCGACGGCCTGGACGTGGCTGCGGAATTCGGCATCAAGGCGGTGATCCAGCCCGGCGGCTCGATGCGCGACAACGAAGTCATCGCGGCCGCCGACGAGCACGGCATGGCGATGGTGCTGACCGGGATGCGGCACTTCAGACATTGAGGCTGATCTGAGCGCGGGTCGCCCAGTCGCTTTGCCCTTCAGGCAAAGGCGAAGGATGTCGAAGCGCCTCGTACACCGACTCTCTTTGATATCGGGTTCGGACGTCTTTCTATTGCGGAGCAAACATTGAAGGTCTTGATCCTCGGTTCCGGCGGCCGCGAGCACGCCTTCGCCTGGAAAGTCCGGCAGTCGCCGCGCGTCAGTGCTGTCTTCGTCGCGCCGGGCAATGCGGGCACCGCGCTCGAGATGGGCGTTCGCAACGTCGACATCGCCGCCGACGACATTCCAAAGCTGCTCGAATTCGCCAAGCGCGAGCGTATCGACCTGACCATCGTCGGGCCGGAGGCACCGCTGGTGCTGGGCGTGACCGATGCCTTCGAGGCCGCGGGCTTGCGTTGCTTCGGTCCACGCAAGCTCGCCTCGCGCCTGGAAGGCTCCAAGGCGTTCACCAAGGATTTCCTGAAGCGTTACGGCGTGCCGACCGCCGCTTACGCCATCTTCACCAAAGAAAGCTTCGACCCGGCTTGGGTGCGCCGACAACGCGCGCCATTGGTCGTAAAGGCTGACGGCCTAGCGGCCGGCAAAGGCGTGATCATTTGCGCCACCACGGAAGAAGCCGTGAACAGCGCGCAAGCCATGTTCGACGGCCAGTTCGGCGCAGCCGGCGACAAGGTGGTCATCGAAGAATTCCTGGAAGGCGAGGAAGCCAGCTTCATCGCCATCATCAGCGGCACCGACATTCTGCCGCTGGCCACTTCGCAGGATCACAAGCGCCGCGACGATGGCGACCGGGGACCGAACACGGGCGGCATGGGCGCCTATTCGCCGGCACCGGTGGTGACGCCGGAGATTCACGCACGGATCATGCACGAAGTGATGGAGCCGACCGTGCGCGGCCTGGTCAGTGACGGCACTCCCTACTTCGGCTTTCTGTATGCCGGTGTGATGATCGCTGCAGACGGCACGCCGAACGTGCTCGAATTCAATTGCCGTTTCGGCGATCCGGAAACCCAGCCGATCATGATGCGGCTGAAATCGGACCTCACCGAGCTGTGCGAAGCTGCGCTCGACGGGAAACTACAGCAGGTCGACGCGCAGTGGGACGAACGCGCGGCACTCGGCGTCGTACTCGCGGCCGGCGGCTATCCGGATACGGTTCGCAACAGCGATACGGTGGAAGGCCTGGACGCTGCCGCACGGCTCCCCGGAAAAGTCTTCCACGCCGGCACCCGGCTCGTGGACGGCAAGGTGATCACCAGCGGCGGCCGTGTGCTCTGCGCCGTGGGCCTGGGCAAGTCGGTCAGCGAGGCCCGGCAAGCGGCTTATGCGCTGGCGGACCGCATTCGCTGGGACGGTATCCAGTATCGTCGCGACATCGGCTACCGGGCGATCGAGCGCGAGAAGCGCTGACCGCCATGCGGTCGCAGATGCACGGCGTGTCGTCTCGGAATGCACGCGCCGGCTCAGGCTGAACGTTGCTGCGCTCCGACGGACTTCTTCCTGACATCGACCTCGAGGCTCACCGTCACCGCGTCGCCACCCGCCAGCTCGAATCGGTG
>JBDHQY010000074.1:0-8710 GCA_039807315.1 Steroidobacter sp.
CGCCAATATCGACTGCATCGACTGCCATCATGACTGGGCCGGCGCCAACGGCACGGTGGCCGAGGTCGGGATGACCTGCAAAGGCTGCCACTCCGGCAATCCCGATCTGCGCGGCCGGCTGCAGGCCGATTTTCACGGCCTGTGCCGCAGCTGCCATGCCACCGAACGCCTGGCGCAGGACCATCGCCTGCTGCCGGTGGCCCGCTGCAGCGAGTGCCACGGCAGACCCCACTTCTAGGGCACGCTACTATTGTCCGATGCGCTGGCCGGATAACCCCGCTCAAGAATGACTCAAGACAGCCTTGCTCCAAGCAGCGACTCCCCCGCCGTACTGCCGGCAGAGATCCAGAATGGCAATGTCTGGCGGCTGTCGCTGGCGCAGGCGCTGGCCGGCGCCAACTCGGTGGTGGTCTTCGCCACCGGCGCCATCGTCGGCGACCAGCTGGCGCCCACGCCGATGCTGGCGACCCTGCCCATTTCCATCTTCGTGGTGGGTATGGCGGCGTGCACCCTGCCGGTTGGCGCGATCACCCGGCGGCACGGCCGGCGCACCGCCTTCCTGGCGGGCACCGGGGTGGGCGTGCTCACTGGACTGCTGTCCACGCTGGCCGTCGTCATGGGCTGGTTCTGGCTGTTTTGTCTGGCAACGTTCTTCGGTGGCGCTTACGCGGCCGTGGTGTTGTCGTTCCGCTTCGCGGCTGCCGACGGAGTGGAGCCGAAACGTCGGGCGCGCGCGCTGTCGCTCGTCATGGCCGGGGGAGTTGCCGCAGGCGTGGTTGGGCCGCAGCTGGTGACCTGGAGCATGGATCTGTGGCCCGGTCACAGGTTCGCAGCCACGTTCCTGGTGCAGGCCGCGGTCGCGGCCGTTTCGGCGCTGGTCCTGTCCGGCATCCGTTTGCCTATGCCCACGGCGGCGAGGATGACTGGCGGGCGGCCGCTCGCGGTGATCGCGCTCCAACCGCGCTTCATGGCGGCGGTGATCAGTGGCGCCGTGTCCTACATGCTGATGAACTTCCTGATGACCGCCGCGCCGCTAGCGATGCACATGAGCGGGCATTCACAGGCGTCTGCCAATCTGGGTCTGCAATGGCATGTCGTCGCGATGTACGCGCCCAGTTTCTTCACGGGTACCCTGATTGCGCGTTTCGGCGCCGGCAGCGTGGCGACGGTGGGTCTGGTTCTGACGGGCGTGTCCGCAGCCATCGGGTTGGGAGGCGTCGACGTGGCGCATTTCTGGGGGTCGCTGATCCTGCTGGGGCTGGGCTGGAATTTCGGGTTCCTCGGCGCCTCCACCCTGGTTCTGGAATGCCACGAGCCCGAGGAAACCACGCGGGTTCAGTCGCTCAACGACTTCATCGTGTTCGGCTTGATGGCGCTCGGCTCGTTCTCGTCCGGCGGTCTGCTGTCCGCCTACGGCTGGAACACGGTGCTGTGGGTGTCCTTCGTGCCGCTGGCGCTGTCCTTCGTGGCACTGGCGCTGGCCATGCGCAAGAAGCAGCCCGCGCTCGCCAGGCAAAGCGCCTGACCAAGCCGCGCCAATGGTCCGACACTGCAACAACGTGCACCTGCAGACCCCAAGGGAAACTTTGATTTACTCGTTTCGGGTCATTCCCGCACAGCGCCCGCCCGCAACTTGATCGGGAACGGGAATCCATCCGAATCGGCGACGAACTCCCGCCCGGAAGCGACGAGTAAATTCAGATCTTTCCCAAGGCTGCAACGCCGTGCAAGCCGTCAATCCGCCGCTCGACTCTCGGCGCGGGCCCGCTCCACCTGCTCGGCCAAGCGCTTTTCAGATACCGATGTGGCGGTACGCAGGTCTTGCGCGAAGAGCGAGACGCGGAATTCCTCGATCATCCACTGCAGGCGCTCGAGTTCCGGCCGCGACGCATGCGTGCCCTGCTGGGCGCCGATCTGCCGATACGCCTTGATGAACGGCGTAAAGTGCGCCATCAACTCGGCATCGCGCCTGACGTTGCCTGCCACCTTGTCGAGCCGGCGCGCCAGCGCCTTCAGGTAGCGTGGTAGATGTGGCCACAGCACGGCTGGAACATCCATCGGGAAGCCGGCCGGCAGCAATGTCGCCACCTGGGATTGCGCATCGTCGATGACCGCCCGGAACGCCGCGTTCTGCAGCGAACCGAGTTTCTCCCGTACCGCGCGCGCCTCGCGAAGGATCTCGATCGCCTGGCTGGCAACCCGGTCGACCAATGCGCCCAATTCCGCCCGGCGTCGGTTCAGCAGCGCTTCGAACTCTTCCGCGCTACGCGGCAGCGTTGACTCGTTGGAGAGGAAGCATTCTTCGAACACGCGCTCCGTCAACCCGTCTGCGAGCGGCCGTCCCGTAGCGATACCTTGCCCCAGCAATACCAGCTCGCGCTGCTCGGCGAATCGCTTGCGCGCGTACTTGTATTGTTCTGGCAGCGCCAGCATGGCCAGACGCCGCACGCCGCCGCGCAGCAGCTCGGCCGCTTCGGCAGCGCTTTTTGCCTCGAAGATCTCGACGCTGTCGCCGCGATCGCGCAGCGTCGGGAACACGACGAACCGCAGTCCTCGACGTTCGATCGTCTGCTCGGCCGGCAACGGCCCGAAGTCCCAGCGTCGATGTTTCACGCCGGCCAGCTGCGACGACGCTGCCGGCTGCACGCCTCCGCTACGCACGCTGCGTTTCAGATCGCTCAGGTCGCGTCCTTCCGCGAGCTTCGCTCCCTGCAGATCGACGACGCGAATATTCCAGCGCAGATGCTCGGGCAACGGCAGGCGCGAGATCTCATCGGCGCTCACGGCTTCACCGGTCGCACGGCGGATCCAGGTCGCGAGTGCGGTATTGAAGTCGCTCTGTCGATTCAGTTCGGCAGCAGCACGCGCCGCGTGATCCGGCACCGGCACCAGTGATTTCCTGATCTGCTTCGGCAGCGCCCGCAGCACCGCAGTGATCCGCTCCACCCGCCAGCCGGGAATGAGCCAGCCAAGCTGGCCGGCGTCGAGCGCATTGAGCAGCGGCTCGGGCACGATCAGCGTCATTCCATCGGCGGCTGCCGCGGGCTCGAAGCGGTACTCGATGGGCAGCGCATTGCCGGCGACCTGTAGCTGCTCCGGGAAGCTTTCAGCCGTGATTTCCGGCGCCGCACGACGCATGAGATCGGACACCGTCATGTTCAGCCGCGCAGCCGAAGGCTGTGCATGGGGTTGGCCGGGATGAGCTCCATGCGCCTGGCGCGCAGCCTGATGCGGTTCCTTGAGCCAACGCTCCAGCGCGGCCGTCGAGTTGATGTGCTCCGGCAGCCGGGCGAGATAGAAATCGCAGAGCGCCTGTTCATCCACCAGGATGTCGCGGCGGCGGATCTTCGCCTCCATCAGCTCGACCCGGTGCCGCAACTGGCGATTGCATGCCAGGAATGGAGCACGCAACTTCGAGCGCCCTTCGATCAACGCTTCGCGCACGAAGATCTCTCGCGCTTCGGCCGGCGCGACGTTGCCGTAATTCACGCGTCGTCGCGCGGCCAAGGTCAGCCCATACAACGTCGTGGATTCAAATGCGGCAACGTAGCCGCGCTCCGCCACCCAATGCGGCTCGCTGTAACTACGCTTGATCAGGTGCGCCCCGGCCGACTCGATCCACTGAGGCTCGACGGCTGCGACCATCCGTGCATACAGGCGAGTCGTTTCCATGAGGCTCGCCGCAACCACCCATTTGGGCGGCCGGGACGCCAGCGGGGTGCCGGGCGCGACGACGAAGCGGGTGCCGCGGGCACCTTCGTATTCCCGCCTTTCATCCAACGCGCCGATGCCGCCGAGAAAACCGGTCAGGATGGCCTGATGCAGATCACCGTATTCCGCCGCGGCCTGGTTGACGGCGAGCTTGAGCTCCTCGGCAATGTCGCGCAGCTGCCGCTGCAGCTCCTGCCATTCGCGCATGCGCACGAAAGACAGGAAATTCTCACGACACCATTTGCGCAGCTGATTGCCGGACAGCGCCGCACTCTGCTCATGGAAGTTCTTCCACAGATTCAGCACCGTGACGAAATCGGAGCGCGGATCGGCATAGGTGGCATGCTTCTGGTCCGCCTGCTGCTGTGCATCCGATGGCCGTTCACGCGGATCCTGGCTGGCCAGGAAAGCCGTCAGGATCAGCATCTCGGCGACACAACCGTGATGGCCGGCCGCGATCAGCATTCGCGCCAGCCGCGGATCGACCGGCAGCGCGGCAATCTGTCGGCCGAGGCTCGTGACGACGCGCGCGTCGTCGACCGCCTTGAGTTCCTGGAGCAGCCGATAACCGTCGTTGATGAGCCGGGTATCGGGCGGGTCCACGAACGGGAACTCCTCCGGCTCGCCCAGTCCCAGCGTCGCCATCTGCAGGATGACGCTCGCCAGGTTGGTACGCAGGATTTCCGGCGGCGTGAACTCCGGCCGCAGCTCGAACTCGTCCTCGGCGAACAGGCGAATGCAGATGCCGTCGGCCTCGCGGCCGCAACGGCCTTTGCGTTGATCGGCGCTGGCACGGGAGATCGGCTCGATCGGCAGGCGCTGCACTTTGCCGCGCACGCTGTAACGGCTGATACGCGCCAGCCCGGAATCGATCACATAGCGAATGCCGGGAACCGTCAGCGAGGTTTCGGCAACGTTGGTGGCAAGCACGATGCGCCGCGCGCTGTGCTTCTCGAAGATCCGTTCCTGATCGCGGGTCGACAGCCGCGAGTACAACGGCAGCACTTCGGTGTGCAACAGCCTGGCCTTACCGAGCGCTTCGTCGGCTTCGCGGATCTGCTTCTCGCCCGGCAGGAAGACCAGGATATCGCCGCGGTCGCTGCGATCCAGCTCGCGTACCGCGCTGACGATACCCTCGGGCAGCGACAGCTCGGTCTCATCCTCCGCTGCGCCTTCGTCGTCGCGGCTCGAGGCACGCAGCAGCGGCCGATAACGGACTTCGACCGGATAGCCGCGCCCCGAAACCTCGATCACCGGCGCGCCGCCGAAGAAATCGGCGAAGCGCTGCGGATCGATGGTGGCCGAAGTGATGATGACGCGCAGCTCGGGCCGCCGCGGCAGAAGCCGTCGCAGGACGCCGAGCAGGAAATCGATGTTGAGATTGCGCTCATGCGCCTCGTCGATGATGAGCGTGTCGTAGCGGCGCAGCTGACGATCGTTTTCCAGCTCCCGCAACAGGATGCCGTCGGTCATCAGCTTCACGCGGCAGTCCGGGCCGGTGCGGTCGGTGAAGCGCACCTGATAACCGACCGCGGCGCCCACCCGCGTGCCCAGCTCCGCGGCCAGCCTGTCTGCAATCGCTCGTGCCGCGATACGCCGCGGTTGGGTGTGGCCGATCAGGCCGAACGTCCCGCGCCCCGCTTCGATGCAGATCTTCGGCAACTGGGTCGTCTTTCCCGAGCCGGTCGCGCCGCACACGACGACAACCTGGTGCGAAGCAATGGCGCGCGCGATTTCCTCGCGATGGCCGGTAATGGGCAGGCCGGCATCGAACTCCAGCTTGAGCGGCAGCATCTTCAGTCGCTGCACGGTCGCTGCCGATCTGGCGACCGACGCCTGCAGCGAGTCCAGCAGCCGTTCGAAGTCGCTTCCCGCGCTGCTGCGCGCGAACAGCCGATCGAGATCCCGCCCCAGCCGCGGCCGATCCGCATGTCGCACCGTTGCCAGCTGCTCACGCAGCGCCAGCAACACGTCATTCGTTGATTTGGCGGAAAGCGACATCGGGCGCAAGACGACAGCGGCCAGGCTCAAAGGGGACGCAAGATTAGCCGCAAAATGTCGCGAAATCCGCTTTCTTTCCGGTTGCACCCACGCAGCCCGACTGCGCTGCGCGGGCCCATTTCACGCCGGTGGCAGACGGATCTCGATGCGGGCGCCGCCGAGGGGCGATTCCTCGAGGAGGATGGTGCCGCCATTGAGCTGCGCCAGCTCACGGACGACGGAAAGCCCGATACCCTGCCCGCTCACACGTTCATCGAGCCGCGCCCCGCGATCGAGCACGCGAGCACGCTCGCCGGCGGGAATCCCCGGGCCATCGTCCTCGACGATCAGATGCAGGCCGTCACGGCGCGCACCCGTATTCGACAGCCGCGTTGCCGTCAGCCGCACTTTAGCGCGGGCCCACTTGAACGCATTGTCGAGCAGGTTCCCCGCCATCTCGGTCAGATCTTCCCGGTCACCGAAGTACAGGCAATCGAGCTCGACACTGAGCTCGCACTCGATGTTTCGATCCGCATAGACTTTGAGCAACGCTCCGCGCAACGCTTCAAGCGCATCACGGACGTTCACCGGAGCCGTGCCCAGACCGGTGCCGCCGGAGGCTGCGGCACGCTTGAGCTGGTATTTCACGATATCGTCCATGCGTCCGACCTGTTCGTCGAGCTGACGCGCCAGCGGCAGATCGCGCGCGTCGGTCAACAAGTTGCGCATGACTGCCAGCGGCGTCTTGAAGCTGTGCGCCAGATTGCCCAACGTATTGCGATAGCGCGCCAGCCGGTCGCGCTCGCTGCGCAACAAGGTGTTGAGATTCGTGGTGATGCCGAGCAACTCGCGCGGATAGCCTCCGCCCAGCTCGGTGAGCTGGCCAGCCTCGATGGCCTCGATCTCGCGCTCGACCCGCCGCAGGGGCGCCAACAAACGTCGCAGCAGAATGGCGAGCGCGCCCAGCAGCAGGATCATCAATGCACCGAACCAGCCGAACAGCTGCACGCGAAAGCGGTGCAGCTGCGCGTAATACGGTTCCTGGTTCTCGGCCACGCTGTAGACGAAAGTGCGCCGCTGGCGATTGCCGAATTCCCATTCGATGCCGCGGCTGAGCGCCAGCACCGCCGAGCCATCGATGCTGTGCAACTCGCCGAAGCGGCGCTCGCCGGGCTTGAGCGGCGGCGAGAAATCCAGGCCGGTGCCCATCAGCGACGCCGAGCGCCAGCTCGGATGGCCGTCGGCGCGCACGATTTCGCCGTACATGCCGGACCCGGGATTGTTGAAGCGCGCTTCGGCAAGCTCGGAAGCCGGCTGCAGGCCGCCGCTGGCATCCTCCTCGGAGGCCGAGATCAGCGCCAGCAGCTGCACTTCCAGACGATCGCGCACCGAGCGCTCCGCCAGGTCGCGGAACACGAAATCCAACGCCACGATGGTGATCCCGAAGAACAGGATCAGCAGCACGCTCACCGAGGCGAGCAGGCGGGTACTTAGCGAGCGCGACTGCATTCGAGACCGGACGTCCCCCCGAGAGGGCCTTCGCAATGGATTCTTGTGAGCTTGCTCAGCCGCCGCTGTCGCGTTGCAGGGCGAAGCGATAGCCGCGGCCACGCAGGGTTTCGATCGGCTTGAGCGTATCGTCGGGATCGAGCTTGCGGCGCAGGCGGCCGATGAACACTTCGATGGTGTTGCTGTCGCGATCGAAATCCTGGGCGTACAGCCGCTCGGTCAGCTCGGCCTTGGAAATGACCTCGCCGGCGCGGTGGATCAGGTATTCGAGAATCCGGTATTCGAAGCTGGTCAGCTCCACGCGCTTGTCGTGCACCGTGACTTCCTGGGTGCGCGGATCGAGCGCCACCGGGCCGCAACGCAGGACCGGCTGCGCCCAGCCGCCGGAGCGCCGCAACAGGGCTTGCACGCGCGCCAGCAATTCCTCGAAATGAAACGGCTTGGCGACGTAGTCGTCGGCGCCCGCCTGCAATCCCTCCACCTTCTCCTGCCACTTGTCGCGGGCGGTCAGAATCAGGATGGGAAAGGATTTGGATTCGGCGCGCAGCTTGCGGATCAGCTCCAGCCCCGGCAGCTTCGGCAGGCCCAGATCGATGATGGCCAGATCGAGCGCGTACTCGCGACCGCAGTACAGGCCTTCTTCGCCGTCGGCCGCCGCATCGACATTGAAGCCGGCTTCCTTGAGCTGCCCGACCAGCGATTCGCGCAGTGCGCTTTCGTCTTCAACCACCAGCAAACGCATCAGTTCATAGCCCCCGTCTGTGCATCGACGTGCACCGTCCGCACTCGACCGTCGCTGCTGAGCAGCCGGATCTGATAGACGAGACGGTCGCCATTGCTGACCGATTGCGCCTTGACGGCCTTGGCGCGGTAACGGCTCTCCGCCATGCTGACTGCCTGGTCGAGCGAGATGCGGGCTTTTTCGGCGTCGCGCTCGTAGCGCGGACGGCGCTCGACCAGGCCCTGCGCATCGACAGTGGACATTCCAGCCGTCAGCAGCAGTGGAATCAACGCCAGCGTAAGGAAGCGGGAGCGCATGGTCCGATTGTACGTGCGCCGGGGTGTCGGTTCACACCCCGGCGGCAAAAGTTCTCACTCGGCGGGCGCGACCGCGACCCGCACCCGGATCTTCTCGCCGGGGTCGTACGGCATGCGGGTCGTGTATTCACGGCCGTTGTACTCGTAGGTCACCCGATAGCCGTCGATACGCTCTTCGTACTGGTTTTCGTAGCGCACGTCGCAGCGCTGCACCACCCGTTCCTCGCGGTCGCCATAAACCCGGCGGGCGCTGTCGTAACCCACACCGGCGCCGATCGCGGCACCGGCGATCGTCGCCGCATCACGACCGCGGCCGCTGCCGAACTGGTGGCCGATGACCCCGCCGATGATTCCGCCCAGCAGCGTGCGCCCCCCTACCGCCGGCTCCGAAATGTGCGGACGAGACTCCATCGTCTGCACGTCATCCCAGCATTCCCGGCGCGGGGTTTCCACTCGCACCTGGCGTACGATG